>NZ_JPUW01000021.1:0-43010 GCF_000743635.1 Lysinibacillus sp. BF-4
AAAAACGCCTACGGATTTTTTTATTTTTCTTCTTCTTTTGCTTCGTCCTGTTCTTCTTTACGATCTACTTTTTCATTGTAATATTGAACAGTTGTTTGAGCGCCTTCGCTTAACATTTTGTTTTCTGCAATTGTTAAATCATCTGACTCTGCTGCAGCTTTTGCTTGCTCTTTCAGTGTTTCAGCATGACCTTCATGTGCTTCAGGTTGCGTTTGTGGTGCTAGTGCTTCTTTTTGTGTTTCAACGAAGTCTGTAACCTTTTCTTTTGCTACATTAACTGCGTCTAACACTTTGTCACGGTTTTCAGGCTTACTTAGATATGCTGCTGCACCTGCTACTAAACCTGCTACTACTACGCCTTTACCTTTTAATTTTGCCATTGTTGAATTGCCCCTCTCTCGTCTCTTAGATACTTCTTCTTTACCCTCCAGTGCAGAAGTAAAACCTACATTGTCGAAATCTTCTTGCATTGGTGTATAGCGCATATCCCTATGTGGTAAGCATTCGTGCATATAAGGTTCTGATACGGGTTCAAAGCCAAAACGGCTATAAAAATTTGTTAAATAATCTTGTGCTTGAATAAAAACAGGTGGATTGTCCCATTGTTCTTTAATCCTTGCCATAATAGTATTCATCATACGCTTACCTAAGCCTGTGCCGCGCGTTGCCTGCGTTGTAATAATACGGCCAAAAGAGGCTTCCTCAAATATTTCACCTGGGGGTAGCATACGCGCGTATGCAACAAGTTTACCCTCATCGTCACGATGGAGTAAATGTAGCGCCTGCTGGTCATGATTGTCGAGATCTTCATAGTAAGTTTCTTGCTCTACAATAAAGACATTAATGCGTAATTGAATGATGTCATATAATTCTTCCTTGCTTAGTTCCTCATATGTTTTAATCATAAACATTATCCTCACACTCCTTGCCTTATTTTAACACGATTACTTCATATTTCTTTGGGTAATAGTTAAATAACTACTAATAAGGGGGAGGCATATGCGACGCGTAAATTTTCATCATATTGTTGACGTTAGTACATTGCTCGCAGCGTTTGCTTTATTAACTGCGATTGTAATGTCATTATTTTCGTGAAGGGGTAATTGCAAATGACAGACGAATTATAAAAGGCAATCTTACACGTGATGTGCAAGATTGCCTTTTGTGTTATGCTTTTACGTCGTCATACGTACCACGCTTAAATGCGGATACTACATATGAACAAACTGCTTCCATTTTGTAGCCCTCTGCACGTGCATACTCTGCTGCACGGTCGAGTAATTGCTTAGCTACACCTTGACCACGTAATGTATCAGATACAAATGTGTGATTCATCGACATTACTTCACCTTTTTGCACCCACGAAATTTCAGCAATAACGTCATCGCCTTGCTTGTGTTCAAACGCAAAATTGTTGTCGCCTCTATCTACGAATGTGAATTCCATGTTCTCACCCCCACATTTAGTTTAGCATAAAGCTTACTTGAACCACGAAGATACTGTATCAACTAGGCCTTGGAAAAATGCTTTTACCTTACCCCAGAAGCCATCCTCCGAAGTTAGGTCGCTAATTTTATCGCCAAGCTTTGAACTTAAATCATTTAATTGCTCAGACCATTTGTCAAAATCAATATTTAAGCCTTTGATTTTATCCATTAAATCAATCAATAATTGTCGGTCTTGTTCACTTAAATTAATTTCTAGCTTGCTAAGCTGGTCATTTACAATTTGCTCAACTTCTTCTCGTGATTGCGGTGTGTTTTCGGCAATTTGCTTTTTAATTTCTGTTAATAACTCTGCTACTTTTTCGTCACTAACATCTGAGTTACTTGCAATTGTTGTAGCTACGTTTAATTCTTCATTGGCTACATCTGTACGGCTTGTGTCTAATGTTTCGCCTGAACGTTGTTCGTATGCTTTATAAATCCCTGCAAGCGCTGAGTGTCCTGTTACTGGCTTTGGTGCTGCTACTTCTACAAGGGCATCCTCAATACCAGCTGTTAACATTGCGTTGGCATAAATATCGTTAGTAATCTCAGTAATGTTTGAAGGCGTTACAATATCAATAACTAGGCCTTCACCCTTATTTTTTAATGTAATTTTAGCAGAAGAAAACATTTGTGCATTGGGATTACTGTTCGTAATATAGCGATTTAAGTCGCTCCCTGCTACTGTGATTTCTTCCACAGTATCATCATTTGCTACATCTAATGCTTTTTTTACAGTTTGTTTTTCGGCATCCGTTAAGTTAGCACCGTACACTACAATAGGTACACCTAAACGCTCATCAATTACTTTAGCTGCTGATGCAACGGGTGTGCTAACCATTGTCATGATTAAGGCAAATACCGCTACAAAAGCTAGTAGTTTTTGTTTCATATCCTAACCTCCCTAGTAATTACTACGAAAAAAGAATGAGAAGGTTTCACCCGCTCATTCCTTATTATTACAAGTTAAATTTTTTCTGTCCAGCCGTCACTTTGTTTAATTTTACGTGCTTTCATTAATGTGCCTAGTGCACGCTTAAATGCTGCTTTACTCATATTAAACATTTCTTTAATTTCTTCTGGTGATGATTTATCCCAAAATGGCATTTTACCGCCAACACTCTCAAGGTAATCAAAGATTTTTTCGGCATCCCCATCAATACGTTCATGTTTACGTGGTAACAGTGAGCCGTTTAACGAATGGTCGTCCTTTGTATCAATAACACGAACTGTTAAATCTTGACCAAGGCGTGGCTCATTATACATTTCACTTTCGTGTACAAAAATGCGGTATGGCTCTTCAACGCCAAGTAAAAATGTACCTACAGGTAATAAACGATAAGGACGAGCTAAAATATCTTTATTATGCATTTCTTCAAATGCACCTTCGTATACTTCAAGCACTTTTTCTTCTGTAATTAGGCGACCGTAAAACTCACCGTTACGATCTACGCGTAAAGTTACATATAAATGATCGCCCGCTTCAGGCCAAAGCTCTGGTAATACTGGTAAATCCTCTGCTGGTACTAACACTTCACGTGATGTACCAATATCAATATAAGCGCCCTCTTTTGTCACACGGTAAACGCGTGCCCAGTCATAGTCGCCTTCTAAAATTGTAGGGATTGCTGTTGTTGCTGCTAAATCACCGCGGCGGTCTGTGAAAATAAAGGCATCTACCACATCACCAACAGCGATTTCGCCTGTAATTTCTGATGCGTTAACTGGTAACTCTACATCGCCATTTGTTAAAATCCATTTTGAGCTTTCCTCAGCTAATACTGTTAGCTTTGCAACTGCTCCTGATTGTAATTTATTCATGTTATTCCTCACCATCTTGTAATCGTATTTGTGCTAATTTTTGTTGAATGCTCTTGTCATCTTCCATTAACTGAACTAAGTCGGCGATACGGTCTATCGAATGCCAACTTAAATGATGCTCTATGCCCTCAACCTCATCATAAATCGTATGTGCGTCAACGCCAATCAGCTCTAAAAATCGCTCTAGCAGTTCATGGCGTTGTACTAAACGCTTACCAAGTTTTTTGCCTTTTGATGTTAGCGCTAAACCACGATATTTTTCGTAATTAAGGTAGCCATCTTTATCAAGTTTTTGTACCATTTTCGTTACAGAAGAAGGAAGTACCGAAAGTGCTTCAGCAATATCAGATACACGTGCATATCCTTTATTATCAATTAATAAATAAATTTGTTCGATATGGTCCTCCATACTTGGTGTTGGCATATCGTATCCCTCTCTTTCTTATTGTCGTACTATATAGTGTACTACATTATATCGTGAAAATGTAAACAAGGGGTGACCATTTTAGGACACCCCTTTTGTTTATATTTTATAAATGATTTGGCGCTTTGCCTACAGTATGAATAGCATGAATAATTGTACTGTTCATAAACTCTACCTGCTCATCTGTATTTAACTTAGCAAACGCCTCATTGCGCTCTTGCTCGTTTGTTACATAGTAGCTTGGCATGGCATTTAATGTGGTCGCAATAATTTTGCGTTCGCATTTATCGCAATGGCAAAATGTTTGGTACTCCACGCCTCTTAAATAAAATCCGACTAGCCCAACTACAATTTCTTCTGTCACATTTATTAATAACTTCGTTTCAACCACGTTACTTTCGCCCCAATTTCACCAATTTCTTCACATTACACTAATCATAGCGCCTTAATTTACAAATATCAATGAAAATCCTTGTTAGTAAGCGTATTGTATACGAAATTTATTAAATTTGTCTGAACTATTACTTTTGTGTACGCATTAGACGTAGGGAGTTAAGCACTACAAGTAAAGTTGCTCCCATATCAGCAAATATTGCAATCCACAATGTTAATAACCCTGGAATCACAAGTAATAGCGCGATGGCTTTTAAACCCAAGGCAAAAGCAATGTTTTCCTTAATAATACGTAGGGTCTTTTTACTTAAGCCAATTGTGTAAGGTAACTTAGATAAATCATCACCCATTAAGGCCACATCAGCTGTTTCGAGCGCTGCATCTGTACCTGCACCGCCCATCGCAATACCTACAGATGCTGTAGCTAGTGCTGGTGCATCATTAACACCATCACCTACCATTGCTACTGTGCCATACTGCTTGCGTAGCTCCTTCATAGCTGCTAACTTATCCTCTGGCAGTAGACCTGCACGTACATCTGTTAAACCTAACTCAGCAGCGATTGCTTTTGCTGTTGGTTCAGCATCACCTGTTAGCATTACTGTATGGTCAATATGTTGTTTGCGTAGCTTAGCAAGGACACCCTTACTCTCAGCACGTACTTGGTCAGCAATACCAATGATGCCAAGCACCTTAGTGGCTGTAGCAGCCGCAATTACTGAATGTCCCAGCTCTTGCATACGCTGTGCCTCTTGTGTAATTTGTGGTTCTAACGCTACAAGGCTAGTAATCCACGTTAAACTACCTACATAAATAACTTCGTCGTTTACAGTAGCATAAGCGCCCTTACCTGTTACGGATTGGAAATCTGTCGGTTCACTCACTAATAGGTTTTGCTCATGTGCTTTTGTTAAAATAGCTTTGGCTAATGGATGTTGCGAAGGTTTTTCTACAGCTGCAATACGCTGTAATACAGAAGCTTCACTCTCACTAGCTGCTACTACAATTTTTGTTACAGTTGGTGTACCTTCTGTGAGTGTACCTGTTTTGTCAAAAGCAATGGCTTTAATATGACCAAGCTCCTCTAAGTGAATACCACCTTTAATTAATACACCATTACGTGCTGCGTTACCAATTGCCGTAACAATCGCTACTGGCGTTGAGATAACAAGCGCACAAGGGCAACCAACGACTAAAGTAGCCAATCCTTGATAAATCCATGTTTGCCAATCACCTGTAAAGAGTGGCGGCACTACTGCTACGAGTAACGCAATTAACATAATCGCAGGCGTATAATACTTAGCAAAACGATCAACAAATTTTTGTGAAGGTGCTTTTTCCGCTTGTGCTTCTTCTACTAAATGAATAATTTTAGCAATAGTTGTATCCTCAACACGTTTTGTTACGCGTACTTCCATTGCCCCTTCTTCATTTAATGTGCCCGCAAATACTTCGTCGCCAATTGTGCGTGTGACAGGCACTGACTCACCTGTAATAGCTGCCTGATTAACCGTTGATAATCCTGTGATCACTACGCCATCCATCGCAATTTTTTGTCCTGGCTTAACAATCAATACATCATCAATTTGTATGTCCTCAGTGTTTACTTCCATCTCATGTACATGCTCACCATGCGCACGCTTAATAAGTGCTGTTGGAGGTGCTATATCCATTAAACCCTCAATCGATTGACGCGCCTTATTCATAGAGTAAGCCTCAAGCGCCTCACTCACCGCAAATAAGAATACAACTACTGCGCCTTCCTTCCACTCACCAATAATGGTAGCGCCAATTACTGCAATAGTCATCAATGTCTTCATATCAAAATCAAGCTTGGCTAAGTTTTTAAAGCCTGTTATAAAAATATCAATCCCGCCTACAACAATAGCCGTAAGGAAGATACCAATAGTTATGGCTGACTTTTCGCCAAATTGAGCTGCCGCAATATAGCCTGCAATAATAAAGACAAGCGCAAAAACAGCTAAAATATTTTCTTTGCGTTTATAAAATGGGATCGCCTTAGGTTTAGCTCGTACACTGGCCTCACGAACTGTAATGCCATCAAAAGCGCCTGCTTCCTCTAGTTGCTCAATCGTCGCATCACCTACAATGGTTAGCTTTGATGCACCAAAGTTGAGCTGCACATCTTCTACTGAGTCAATACAACGAATATTTTTTTCGAATTTAGCGGCACAACTAGCACAGGATAAATTTTGTAAACGATACTCTTGTTTTGCTGTCATTTGGCTTCCTCCTCCATAGAATGCTCGTAAGCAATTTTTACGATTTGGTACACATGATCATCCGCTAAAGAATAAAACATTTGCTTACCTTTACGCTCTGCCTTTGCTAAATGATGATCACGTAAATAACGCAAATGATGCGAGGCTGTTGCTACGGATGAGCCGATAATTTCTGCGACATCGCAGACGCAAAGCTCTTGCTCAATCGTTAGGGCATAAGCAATTTTTAAGCGTGTTTCGTCGGATAGCGCCTTTAAAAATTTTGCCACGCCTACAAGATTAGGAATTTGCTCACGAATATGTAAAACGTTTGTTTCTTCTAATGATGTTGAACCACCACATGTATGTTTTGCCATCTTTCACACCTCATTCAAATGTTTATTTGATTATAATATAGCACAACTTCTTTTCTCATTCAAATGATTGTTTGAATGTGTAGTCATTACGATTTAAAAAACACCTACGCTACTACAGCGTAAGTGTTAAATAAATTGGGCAGTGGTCACTACCTAGCACCTCATCGTGCATTTCGGATTGTGTAATATAAGGTATTAATCGGTCACTCACAATAAAGTAATCAATACGCCAACCAATATTACGCTCACGTACTTTATTCATATAAGACCACCAACTGTAACGATCTGTTGCAGTCGGGTATAAATGACGAAAACTATCCGTAAAACCTGTCGTTACTAAGCGCGTCATTTTTTCGCGCTCTTCTATAGTACAGCCTGAGTTGCCCTCATTTGATTTAGCATTTTTTAAATCGAGTGCTGTATGTGCCACATTTAAATCTCCACAATAAATAACAGGCTTATGCTGATTTAGCTCTTGCAAGTACGTGTATAAACGATCTTCCCACGCTAAACGAAATGGTAAACGTGCTAATGTACGCTGCGCATTAGGTGTATAAACATTAACAAAATAAAAATCATCAAATGTTAACGTAATAATACGCCCCTCTGCTTCGCTATCTTCTTCAATACCATAACGCACAGCGAGTGGCTCTTTTTTAGTAAAGACTGCTGTACCTGAGTAACCTTTCTTTTCTGCATCGTTCCAATATTGATAGTAGCCAGGTAAATCGAGCGTAACTTGCTCTGCCTGACACTTTGTTTCCTGTATCGCAAAAATATCCGCGTCTTGTTCATTAAAAAAATCCATAAAACCTTTTTTTAAACAAGCACGGATGCCGTTTACATTCCACGAAATAAATTTCATACACTTACCTCCATATAAAAAAAGCTCCGCCACTAACTCGGAGCTCCGCTACTTTATTTTTCGTCACCAACAATTTTCACTTCGCGTTCAAGCGCGATACCAAACTTCTCTTTAACAACGCGTTGCACCATTTCGATTGTTTGGATATAGTCCGTTGCGGTTGCGCCGCCTTTATTGACAATAAAACCTGCGTGCTTAGTTGAAACCTCTGCACCACCAACACCCTTACCTTGTAGACCGCTATCTTGAATCAATTTACCCGCAAATTGACCGGGTGGTCGTTTAAAGACACTGCCAGCTGACGGAAACTCAAGCGGTTGTTTTGTCTCGCGCTGGTGTGTAAGGTCTGCTATTTTTTCGTCAATCGCTTGCTGGTCACCTTTAGCTAACTCAAAGATTGAGGATAAAACATAGTAACCCTCTGTTGCAATACTGCTTGTACGATAGCCTAATTTTAACGCTTCTTTAGATAGCGTGATGATTTCGCCTTCTTTAGTTAATACTGTTGAAGAAACAATAATGTCATTAATTTCGCCGCCATATGCGCCTGCATTCATTGCCATTGCGCCGCCAATAGAGCCAGGAATGCCACAAGCAAACTCAAAGCCTGTTAAACTTGCCGCTGCTGCTTGCTTAGATACATCTTTAATTAATGCACCAGCCTCCGCATGTACAGTTGTGCCCTCTACACGTATTGCGTCAAGCGCTGAAAATGTAATAACAATACCTCGCATACCGCCGTCACGCACAACCATATTTGAGCCATTACCTAGCATTAATAATGGTACAGCGTGCTGATGTGCGTACGCTACAATTTGCTGTGCCTCCTCTGCTGTCTGTGGCAATACAAAAATATCAGCGTTACCACCTAGCTTAGTCATCGTATATAAATGAAGCGGCTCATCAACACGCAGTTGTGAGGGTGCTACGATTTGTTGTAAATCCTTAATCCATTGTGATTTTGTCATGTTCGACCGTTTCCCTTCCCTAATAAACTCCTACATAGCTTTAGTTTAACGACTTTTGCACAGAAAGTAAATTACACTACCCCACGCTAGAAAAAAGCATTTTATTAACGAATTTACGCATTTTACCTTACTTATGTCACATAGTCAGATGTTTTCTCCGTTCTTTCACATTTCGAATCGTTTTTTGATACGCTTGCAGGTGGTTATTACTTATCACGAAAGAAGGTTATGCGATGCTTAAAAATAAAATGCCTATGCTTGTTATTAGCTTGCTAGCGCTGCTACTAGCTGCCATGACCTTTGCCATTATTGTAGGCTCAGTAGCCATTACACCATCTATTGTTTGGCGCGTTATTTTTAGTCATATGCCCTTTTTTGGTGATGTTATCGAAGCCGACTGGACAAAGGCACAAGAAATTATTATTTGGGAGCTACGTGTACCGCGTACTATTTTAGCTATGATTGTTGGTGCAGGTCTTGCCATTTCAGGAGCTGCCATTCAAGCACTTGTGCGCAACTCGATTGCTGACCCTTATATTTTAGGTGTATCATCTGGCGCGTCCGTTGGTGCTACATCAGTAATTTTACTTGGCGCTTTTTCGTTTTTAGGTGTATACGCACTATCTTTTGCGTCCTTTTTAGGCGCGCTGCTCGCGGTCATTGTGGTATTTATGTTAGCGAAAGTACAGGGACGTATTTCTGTCATTCGCTTACTACTCGCAGGTATCGCAATTTCATTAGTGCTCTCTGCCATTACTAACTTTATGTTGCTCATGTCAAAACAAGAGGGCGGCATTAAAGCTGTTATGTATTGGATGCTTGGCAGTTTAGGCGGCGCGAAATGGAGTGTGCTACCAATTCCACTCATTACCTTTATTATTGTATTTACTTTTTTATATTTACAGTACCGCAATTTAAATGTATTGCTGATGGGTGAGGAAGCTGCCATTACACTTGGGATGAATATTGACCGCTTTCGCAAGCTATTAATTTTACTTGTTTCCTTATTAACAGGTGTTATTGTAGCCGTGAGTGGTGCAATTGGCTTTGTTGGGCTTATTATTCCGCATATTGTGCGTTTGCTAGTAGGCTCAAACTATAAGCATGTATTGCCAATCAGCGCATTGGTTGGCGCTATCTTTTTAGTACTAGCTGATGCGGTAGCACGTATTATTATTTCACCAGAGGAAATGCCTATCGGAATTATTACAGCGTTATGCGGTAGCCCATTCTTTATTTGGATGCTACGCCGCAACTCCTATTCGTTTGGGGAGGGTGACTAATGGCTATTAAAGCTCAACACGTTAGCTACAGCATTATGGACAAAGCCATTTTGCACGACATTTCGTTACATGTGCAACAAGACGAGGTCGTTGGCTTAATTGGCCCGAATGGTAGTGGTAAATCAACACTACTTAAAAATATGTACCGCCTACTCAAACCTCAACAAGGGCAAATCATTTTATATGATGAGGATATTAGTAAGCAAGCTGATAAGGAAATCGCAAAAAAATGGCAGTCGTTGGTCAAGAGTCACCTGTACTGTTTGATTTTTCAGTACGCGATATTGTGGCGATGGGACGAGCGCCACACCAAAAGCTTTTTGCGATGGATGCTAAAAAAGATGCATTAATTATTGACCGCTCCTTAGCACAAGCTGGCATAACACACCTTGCCTCGCGCGATTTTAGTTCCTTATCAGGTGGCGAAAAAAAGCGCGCCATTATTGCGCGCGCACTTACACAACAAGCAAACTTATTAATTTTAGATGAGCCTACTAACCATTTAGATATTAAACATCAGCTACAGGTTATGGATTTAATTGACTCATTGCAATTAACTGTATTAGCCGCATTACATGATTTAAATATAGCGGCAGCGTACTGCGACCGTATTTATGTGTTGCAGCAAGGGCGCGTTGTCACGAGTGGCACACCTGCAGACGTACTTACACCTCAGCTATTACGCGAGGTGTTTGAGGTGCACGCAGAGGTTATCACCCACCCCGTTACTAAGCGTCCAAGCATTACCTATTTATCCGAAAAACAATTAAGGGAGCGTTTATAATTGAAAAAAATCCATTTATTTTTAGTTATGGCATTAGCTTTAGTACTTGCCGCATGTGGCGATAAAGCCGAAGAAACACCAAAAGAACAGGTAACAGAAAAAACAGACACTGTTACTATCGAAAATAATGAGCTAACATTTGAATATGACAAAGCACCAACACGCGCAATTAGCTTAAACCAGCACGTTACCGAAATTATGCTGGCACTTGGACTTGAAGATTCAATGGTAGGAACAGCTTATTTAGACGACGAAATCTACCCACCTTTAAAAGAAGCTTATGATAAGGTGCCAGTATTAGCTGCTGAGTACCCTTCTAAAGAACAAGTTATTGATGCAGAAGCGGACTTTTTATATGGGGGCTGGCCAAGTGCATTAGCCGAAAAATCTATCGGTACTGCAGCTGAGTGGCAAGAGATGGGTGTTAATAGCTACCTTCAAACATCATCTGTTATGAATGAACCTAAACTTGAAGATATTTTCACAGACATTCGTAACATCGCTAAAATCTTCCGCATTGAAGAGCGCGGCGAAAACTTAATTGAAGAAATGCAAACGAATGTAGACGCAATTCAAGCACAGCTTCCTGAACAAGATGATCCTGTACGCGTATTTGTTTATGATAGTGGCGACAAAGAGTTATTAACAGCTGCACAAAATATCATGAACAACTTTGTAACGCAAGCAGGTGGCGATAACATCTTTAAATCTATCGAAAAAGGCTGGACTAGTGTGTCAAAAGAAGACGTTGTCACACACGATCCTGAAGTAATCGTTATTATGGATTATGGTGGCACACCACTTGAGGATAAAATGACATTTATTAAAAATGACCCTGCCTTAAAAAATACAACAGCTGTAAAAAATGAACACTTCGTAATTATGCCATTATCTGCGGCATCTGAGGGTGTACGTGCAGCTGAAGCAATTGAAACATTAGCAAAAGGTTTTTACCCGGACAACTTTTAATATGTAACTCCATAAAAATGGTGGACCATAATAGATGGCCCACCATTTTTTGTTATGCTAAGCCTTGTCCTGCCGAAAACTCGCGATACAAAGCATGTGTTTTAAGTAATTCTTCATGCGTGCCACGCCCTGTAATGCGTCCCTTTTCGATAAAAATAATTTGGTCTGCATGTAAAATCGTAGCAAGGCGATGCGCAATAACTAAAGTGGTACGCCCTTGCATTAAATGATGCAAAGCCTCTTGTACATAAATTTCAGAGCCACTATCTAAGTTAGATGTTGCTTCATCTAATAATAAAATTTGCGGATTGTGTAGCAACGCACGGGCAATCGCAATACGTTGACGCTGACCACCAGATAGCTTCATACCACGCTCTCCCACTTCTGTATCAAAGCCTTGCTCAAGGTCTTGAATAAACTGCATAGCGTTGGCATACTTAGCCGCCTGTATCACAGCCTCCATAGGTGGTTGCTCCTTAAAGCCGTACGTAATATTATGCAAAATTGTGCCACTAATTAATGGACTCTCCTGCGAAACATAGCCGATTTTACCTCGCCAATGTGCCAGCGCAATATCATCAATCGCATGATTATCCATAGTAATTTGCCCCGCTGTTGCATCATAAAAACGCTCCACCAACGAAAAGATTGTTGTTTTACCGCCACCACTTGGTCCTACAAAGGCAGTAACCTCACCTCGCCCTGCTGTAAACGTAACATCCTGTAAAATAGGTTTGTCTGCAGTGTAATGGAAAGATACATCTTGAAAGTTAATCTCTCCATCTGCTACTTGAGCTAAGCCATCCTCTCGCTCCGCTGGCATATGCAAAATTTCTTGGATACGCTCTGTTGCACCCATTGCCTTTTGGAAAGCTGTAAAGAACATAGCCATTTGAGCAAAAGGCATAATGATTTGGAATAAGTAAAAAATAATAGCGACCAAATCACCCGCAGTTAAGTTACCGTTAGCCACTTGTGAGCCGCCATAACCTAATATCACAACGAGTACACCCATCATAATGAGTGTCATCATTGGCGAAATAATCGCCTGGATACGTGCCTCTTTTAAGCCGAAATTAAAGAGGTTTTTAATTGCTTTGTCACCACGCGCATCTTCTAATGGCTCTGCACGGTAAGCTTTCACTAAACGAATATCAGCTAATATGCGACCGAGCAGGCCTGAAAATGATGCCATTTCCTTTTGCCTTGCTGAAGCAATTTTATGCATAATGCGCCCAAGCGGAATAATAATAATAAATGCGACGGGCACACTTACTAATAAAATAAGCGTCATCTTCCAATCAATATAAAACAATAAAGCAACTGCACCTAAAATAGATAGTACGCCTGACACGACATTAACGAGGTGCTGGGTAATTAAATCATTTAATGTCGACGTATCTTGTGTAATGCGGCTTATCGTTTCGCCTGTTTCGTTTTCATCATAATACGTCACAGGTAAACGTAAAACTTTATGCCATAGCTTTTCGCGAAGATCCGCTACAATACGTTCACCTATAAATGTTAATAAATAAAAACTTACGCCACCTGCAATTGCCTGCGCAATAAATACGACCGCGAGCAACGCCATGATTTTCCAGTTAAATACGGTTGTCGTTAGGGAGTTAACTAAATCCTTAGTAACTAAAGGTACGACTAAACCTGCCGCTGTTTGTATAAGCGTCAGCGTGAGGGCAATAATCATAATGCCCACAGGCCAGTTTAAGGACTTTAATAATTGTAAAAAAGTTTTTACCGCTGAGGGTTGTTGTTGTTTGTTCATAGCTCGCTCCTTTATAGCTAGTGTACAAAAAAGGAGCGCTCTCTTCCAATGAGAAGAAAGCGCTCCTTGATTTCACTAAAGATGATTAGCGCTAATCGACAACTTAAGGACGACCATAGCCAACGATATATTGTTGCCACCAGCTACCTAATGGCTCAACCGTAACACCGCTATTTTGCGAGTTAATCATCATATTATTTCCTAAATAAATCCCTACGTGCGCAACGCCTGAACCATAACTAAAGAACACTAAGTCGCCTGGTTGTGCTTGGCTTGCTGATACACGCGCTGTCGCAAGATATTGTTGTGCCGCTGTACGTGGCAACGAAATACCCGCCTTCGCATAAGAGTATTGCGTTAAGCCTGAGCAGTCAAAGCTCGTTGCTGGCGAAGCACCACCCCAGCTATATGGCATACCAATATATTTATGTGCTTCGGCAATTGCTGTACCTACACCGCCACCTACTGCTGGCGCTGGTGTTGCCGCTTCAGGTGCTGCGACTGCTTTAGATACTTCTGTTGTCGCATCTTGTTGCGCTGTAGCTTGTTGTGTTGGTGCTGCTACAGTTTCAAGCTGTTGCTGTTGTAATGCACGTAATTGTGCTGCACGCTCTTCAGCTGCCTTACGCTCACGCTCTAAGCGCTCCTCTTCTTGCTTCGTTGCAATTTTAGCTTTAAGCTTTAATGATTTTGCCTCATTCTCTGCTTTTTTAACCTCAATAACGCCCTCTTGCTCTTGAAGCGCTTGGAATTGCTTTTCTAGCTCTGCTTTTTTCTCAGCTAAAACTTTCTTTTCTGCTTTTAATTTATTATTGTCTTCTGTTTGCTCATCAATTAAAATTTGGTCTGCATTTAAATATGTCTTAACAGCTGACACACGGTCTACCATATCTGTAATGCTTGATGCACTAAATACCGCATCTACATAAAGATTTACACCCGTATCTTTTGCTTGGTAAGCACGCATACGATCAGCTAATAATGCACTACGCTTTTCAATACGCTCTGTTGTCTCTGCAATGCTTGCGTCAACTTCTTTAATATCTGCCGCGACCTTTTCAAATACCTTTACTTTAGCATCTAGCTCTTTTTGTAATTTAGCTAGCTCTGCTGCTAGCGCCTTTACTTCTTGGTCAACCTTTTGCTTTTGCGCAATCATTTCCTGAGATGACTCTTCTGCGTTTACTTGCATAGGTGCTACTGTACCAAATGTAATGCCACCTGCTAGGGCAATTGCTAACCACGTGCGCTTTGTATATTTCGAAACCACTTTTAATCATTTCCTTTCATCTAAGCTATATATATATTCCTTCACTAAACGTCTATTTTCACTCAACTTTATCCATTCTAGCACTTTTCACATGGCAAGCACACAAAACGCAATCTGATTTAATCTAAAAGTAATACTGCAACATTATTGTAATAAAAAAAGTAGCTACGAAATTCGTAGCTACTCCTTGGTGTTACGTAGCGCTTGAATGGACAAACGCACAAGTAATATTGCGCATAAAAACAATCCTAAATACGCGGTTGTATTTAAATAAACGGCATATGGTGCATGAATGAATTGAGAAATGGCTAACAATGCTACAGAAATGATACCGAATGTAATACCAACAAATAGCAAAACCATTTGCGAAAATAATTGAGTAATAAACTTCGCATTATGCTCATCCGAAAAAATATCATGATGTAAAATAATTTTTCCGCTTTCTACACGTTGTAATAAATGGTCAATGCGTCGCGGCATCTTACGTAAATTAGGTAACAACTGTGCGAGTTCTTCTTCAATTTTATCACGCGTTGCCCTCGGCTCTTTAAACGGCTTAAACAATACATCACGCATATAACGTGCTGAAAAAGCCTTCGCCTCTGTAAAAATATCAAAACTTGGGTCAATAACTCGTAGCGTACCATCAAGTGTAACAAACGAGCGCAGTGCTAATGCAACGGATGGATAGAAGGCTAATTTAAAATCACGTACCACTTTAAATAGTGCATAAATTAATTCTTCTGTTGGGATACGATCTACAAAGGATACCTTAAGCAGTAGTTGATCAATCGCTTGCTCCATACGCGCGCGCTGGGTTGGGTCATTTTCTTCTACAAGTAAAGTCAGCCCATCATATAAAATGCTTGCATCTGCCTGTTGGATGCCCATTAAAAAGAGCTTTAGCCCTTCCTGTTGTGGTGCACCTAAACGACCGACTGCGCCAAAGTCGATAAGTACAGGTTGCCCCGTATGCTCATCAATAAAAATATTGCCTGGGTGTGGGTCCGCATGAAAAATACCTGAGTATAGCATTTGTTCAAAAAATGAAAACAATACGGTACGCGCAAACTCTTTGCGGTCGATGCCAAGGCGTCTAAAATGAAAGTCAGCTTCCGCAACACTTGCCCCTTCAATAAACTCCATAACAATAATAGCGTCACCACAATACTCTGTATACATATGTGGAATGCGTACTTGATAGGCGCTATTTTTTAATACATTACTGACTTGTACTGTATTACGAACTTCAATATCAAAATGAATTTCCTCACTTAAGCCATCCGCAAAGCCAATCGCAAGCTCCTTAAAACCAAGGTTAGCTGCCCATGCAGACTTGCTCGCAAACCAACTCGCAAACTCTACGAGAATACTCACATCGTTAATCATAATTTCTTTTACTTCTGGACGTAGTAGTTTAACAACTACTTGCTCACGCGTTGCTTTAAGCACTGCTCGGTGAACTTGACCAATTGATGCCGAAGCAATAGGTACGGCATTAAATGATGCAAACACATCATCCACCTTGCCCGGTAGTGCCTCTGCTAACACACGGAGAGACTCTGACTCACTCAGTGGCGGCACACCCTGTTGTAGTTTAGCGAGCTCCTCAATAAAAATTGGAGAAAATAACTCCTTACGTGTGGATAATACCTGACCAAATTTAATAAAGATACCTCCACACTGCTCAAGCGTGCGACGTAGTGCAATGGCTAGTTCGCGTTCATTTTCGCGTTGGCGCGCATATTTAATTGTTTGTACGACACCATTTGTTACAGCAATACGTAATACTTGACGCAAACGCTTTTGTTGACGCCAATATAAACGTACACGTGCAAATATTGAACGTTGACCGCGCGTCTCCTGTACACTAATACCAATCGGATCAAATAACTCAAAAACTAAATACAATAGCATGGCAATGAGTAACATACTGCCAATCCATACTAATGTGCTTACTTCAAAAATTGCATTAACTAAACTGCCCTCTAAAATTTTTGTATGCTGTAGATAGGAGTACCAATACACAAATGTTGTAAGTGCTAAACTTAGTAAAACCGAAATTAAGCGCTTCGCAAAGCTCAGTTTTGTACCAATTAGGCGACCTGTTACTACATAAATAAATAACCCTACTACTGCTATTTCAATCGCAAATTTGATATATAGCATGTTTTCACCTCTTATATATTATACAAATTGTTGAAGCCCTTACCTACTATTACCCTTTACATACAAAAAACCAGCAACGCAAATTTGCGTTACTGGTTAATTACTCAATTATTTACCAACTACTTCTGCCCAGTTAATTGTGCCGTCTTTAACTTGTTGACGTTTTTCATTATCCATTACATCGGATGGACGTTTGATACCTGGGAAGTCTTTGTCGTGGTTTTTCCACTCTGGACGGTCTTGCGATAAAATAAATGCTGCTAAGTCTGCCGCTTCTTGGTCCGTTAATGTACCTGCCGCACCTACTGGCATATTATTTTGTACATAGCCTGCCATTTTACTAATACGTGATAAACCTGCGCCATCGTTAAATGAATCTGGACCCCATAAAGCTGGACCTGTATTAGCACCTGTGCCCTCACCATCTGCGCCGTGACATGCGATACAAGATTGTTGATATACTTTCTCGCCGTCCTCTACGCTTGGTACTGGAACATCCTTCATATCATTTTTCATTGCCCAATCGCGGTCAGCACCCATTGGGATGCCTTCAGAAATGTAGCCGAAGTAAGCAACCATTGCTTCCATCTCGTCACTATCTACCGCAAATTTTTTACCATTCATACTACGAACCATACATCCATTGATACGTTCCTCAAGTGTTACAATACCACCTGAACGACCAATATACTGTGGATATGCTGCTGATACACCAACTAAAGAAGAAGAATCTCGATCATAACCTGCACCTGCGTGACAGCTCGTACAAGATAATTGATTACCTACGAAGTCTGCTGCTACTACATTTGTTTCGTTTACTAATTCGTGCCCATAAAGGATTGCTTCTTTCATAGGGCCATCCGGAACCTCTTCGATACTTGGTGGCGCATATTCAACAGTTGTTGAAGCTGCAGTTGCTGCTACGCTCAAAGCCGCTTGCTCGTTGCTATTTAACATTTTATCTCCATAAATTGCACCGATTAACATCGCACCAATCAATGCAAGACCTGCACCTATCCCTAAAACCATTTTCATAATATACCCCTCCTTGTATGTGTTAATTCCATCTTAATGGACATACAAGAAAAGGGCTGTGATTTTTCTCACACTTACTTCATATTTATAAAAATTAAGCGCTAAGTCCTACTCATCCATCTCTGTTAATAACTTAATTAACAAGTCATCAGTAACAGGCCCTGTAATTTGGTGCTCAATCGCGCCTTCTTCATCTAAAATAAATGTTGTAGGAATCGTAATGATGCCATACTGTGAAGCAATCTCGCCTGTTTCATCTAATAACACAGGGAAATTTAACGCATACTCATCTACAAAGGACTTAATGCCACCAATACCGCTTTTTTCTTGTTGAGTAAGGTTAACCGCTACAATATCTGTATTTAATGCCTCTGCATCATTTTTTTGAAATTCTACCATATGTGGCATTTCTGCTTTACATGGTGGACACCATGATGCCCAAAAGTTTAGTACAACCTTTTTACCTTGATAAGAAGACAATGCCTCTTTTTGACCGCCTAAGTTAGCCGCTACAAATTCTGGTGCGTAAATTACATCTGGTTGTTGTTGTGTTGTTTCATCTGCTGTCTCAGCTGCTTTCGCTGCTCTTGCTTCTTGTGCTTCAACCTGTGCAGCTTGTTGTGCTTTTTTTGTTTGATTATTGTCATAGGCTGTATAGCCAACCCAACCAATTGCCACAAGCAACAATGCTAAAACTAAATATTGAACTGGATTTTTCTTTTTTTCCACGTAGTACCCTCCCATGTATTGTTTAACTTTTCACCATTCTGCCATACTAAAAGCCCTTAAGCAAAAAAGGTTGCTTAAGAGCTTCACGTTATACTATTCACAATTCCCATTAATATCGCAAGTTGCACCGCTATTACCCATCATTGCCAAAGTTGGTGTATCTCCTGCAATTTTTGCTGCCTGATGCAATGTACGTACAAATACCTCATCTGGCTCCGCGCCTACAATACCATAACGATTTTCGAATACAAAAAATGGTACGCTTTGCACCCCAATCTGCATTGCATCATAGCGATCCATATCAATATCTTGTTGATAGGCATCCGAATGATACACAGCTTTTGCCGCTTCTACATCTAAGCCCAGTGCCGCTACTTGTCGCATTACAGCCTGTTCGTCATTTAAATCTAAGCCTTCTGTAAAATAGCCTTTCGTCATAACATCCACTAGCTCTGTACCTTTATCAAATGTCGCTGCCCACTTTGCTAAGCGATGCAATTTTTCTGTATTGGCAATTTTCATAGCTTCAAAGTCATACGTAAGCCCAACTTCACCTGCACGCCCTTGAATGCTATCCATCAACTCAGCCATCTTTTTCTCATCGCCATCAAACTTTGTACGCAAACTATCCAAGTAACGAGGCGCTGCTGTAGTTGGTGCGCTCGGGTCTAATTGGTATGCCTTATACTCAATTTCGACCTGACCTTCATAACCAGCCTCACGAATTGCCTGCTCTAGCTGTACTTTGCCAATATAACAAAATGGACATACAAAGTCCGTAAACATTTCGATTTTCATTACGCTTCCTCCAATACACTATAGGGTATATATATTAGTAAAAAAAGGAGGCTAAGCCGCCCTTTAGTAAATTACTTCTCCGCGCCAATCTAACATGCCGCCAATCATATTATAGGCATCAATATCAAATTGACGTAAATACATCGTTACGTTACCACTACGGCTACCACTACGACATACAATTACATATTTTTTATTATGCTCTTTTAATGAATCTACTGCGTTTGGAATGTCGCCCATTGGAATGTGTACAATACCTTCCATATGACCCGCTTCAATTTCCTCTTGTTCACGCACATCAATTAATACAAGCTCTTCGCCTGCTTCAAGTGCCGCAAGCACTTCATCTGTTGTCATTTCATACATATAAAAGTCTCCCTAAATAATTAAGTTTGACTTTAACTATACCACTTTCTAGCGACTTTTAACGACTAAATCCATCGCCTCTTGTACTGCGCCGTCCATTTTAGCTTGGTCGCCCTCAGCACTACGTACACATTCTAGTAGGTTATCACTCACAATTACGCCAATTGCACGGTCTACAGCTGAACGTACTGCAGACAGTTGCATAATAACGTCCTTGCAATCTTGTCCTTCCTCCATCATGCGTAAAACACCACGGAGCTGCCCTTCCATACGCTTAACACGATTTAATGCTTTAGTATCGTATGCCATGTTTTGACCTCCTTATTTTATTACCTTACCTCGATTTTAATACCCCTATCCGTATAAGTCAAAAAATCACTCCCTATAGAGAGTGATTTAGTCTGTTGTTGATAGTTGCCAATGTCGGTAACCTAGCAATTTTGTATAGAGGGCTTCTTCAGTTGCCTCTGTTTTTGTGCCTATAATAACACTTTGTCCACGCTCACCAAACATTAAAAAATGCGTGTGCATAAGCGCATTTAAATACGCAAAGCTCTGCGTATGAGTATCCTGAATAACAGGCTTATACATAACATATTTGTGCTGTGTAGCTACTAAAAAATTATTTTCTACCACATAGCGATAATTATGACGCAAGAAATGCATAAAATCCATAGCTGAGGCAATGGTCGCTCTAAAGCTTGGCACACCTTTATGGTAAATCGCATTTCCTTGACTCGTTAATACCGTACCTATATCACCAATCCACTCGATGTTTTTAGCGGTAATAATTTCGCTACGTACGTCGTCATAGCCCTCAAATGTAATATAAAAAGGATAATGAAAGTAAACCTGCGCAAGCTCCGCAAAAATTGAAGGTGCTGTCGCAATGTTGCTTGTAATTTCGTATATGCCATAATCGCCTTCCACAAAACAATACAACTCATCAGCAGTAATTTTAGTTATGTCCATAGGCTCTCCTTTGTAAAGCAACGCATCGTAATATGCTTAGCCGCCTCGCGCTGAGCTCGCTCGCATACATATTGCTTTGTTAAATTTTTAGGATTATCACCATACCGAATATCATCCAACATCTCCGATAGCTCAAACCATACTTCTAATGGCTCTGGTTGACCATAAGCGAGCCAAACATGCATGAGTTGAATAATGGCTTCTTCCCATTGCTCACCTTGTTTAATGTAAGCAATTTGTCCATTAATATAACTTGCCAATTGTTCATACGGCGTGGGTATTCCCATACGCTTTTGATAGTTATAAAAAGCATCTTCAATCATGTAGGTGTAAGTCTCAGCTGTATAGCTTGCAAGTGCATATAAATTAACATCTTGCCTGCCGTTCATAATCTCATATAATGCCCAATCAATATAATCTTGATGCACCACAATTTTTTTACTTATTTTATACCAAAGCATACCGTAATCCACTGCCGCCACGTCCCTTCAAAAAAATACTACTTTCATTATACCTTAGCACAAATAAAAACTGCCCCCAAATTTTGAGGGCAGTTGTCAAATTATTTTAATTGAAGAGTAATCGGTTCCATTTCATGCTCTTTTGCAATTGGCCCACTTTCTAGACCTGCATAAATTGCTTTTGGTGTAAAAGTTAGGGTTGTAGCTTTCTCATCAACCGCATTAAGTGTCGAACTCGCTATCAAAGTCACCCCCTCATCATCACTTGTAGCACCATTATCTTCAATTTCATAAATATTACCTAAGTCATCTGTAATATCAGTGAAAAGCACTGTCACACTACCGTACTTCCCCTTTAACTCTTCAGCCATTGCTGTTGAATAATAAATAGTTGTAATAGAAGGCGTTTGTCGTAACTCTGTTAGATGCAAGCTTACTCCCTCTTCTTGGATACTATACTGCAATGGTAGTGTAGTCGCTTGTTCCGCATCTAGGGTAAAGGCAAACGACCAATTGCCTGAGATTTCTTTTTTTCTATCTGTTGTTAAAATACCCAAATCCCACGTAACGTCAACCGACTCGAATTTTTTACCATGAGGTGTGACTGTGGTAACACCAACATAGGTATTATCACTAATTTTTTCTAAGGTATATCTTCCCGTACTTCCCGTCGAACCTTTAATTACAGGTTGTTCGCTAAATGATGGATAATCACCTAAATCTTCTTTAGACTCTACTGCATAATAAACTGTTAATGTTGTACCATCAAAGATGGCACGGTCTACCATTACTTTAATACCTTTATCTTCACTTACTTGCAGTAGTGCTGTTGCATTTTCACTTTTTGCTTCATCAAGTGGGCTGTCGGTAATAAACGCTACTACATTTTGCATAAATGGAATGCGCTCAGCTAACGCTGGTGAGGCAACGCCTGCTGCAGTTAAACCAGAAACAAAAATCACTGCGGCAGCTGATACCTTTGCAAATGCACCCATTTTCTTTTTAGGTTGTTGTTTTATAATATGTTGTTTTACGCGTGCTTTTTCCATTTCTGTGACCTCCATAGGCTCGATTTCATCAATATTAATATTTTCCCATTGTTCCTTCATGCCCATCGCTCCTTTAGTTGCTTAGCTAATTGATGTTTACCACGATATAGTCGATTGTCTACAGCCGCTTTGCTTAAGTCTAAGCGCTGTGCTATTTCGTCATTAGGCAATTGTAGATAATACTTCATTAAAAAAATATCACGGTCTAGCTCAGGTAGCCCACTTAGCAACAGTAGCAGCTTGTTGCGTTCCTGCTGGTCATATACGGCTACTTGAGGTAGCTCTTCTTTCACTTGCTCTCGCTGTGCACGCTTTGTTAATACGCGGTAATGATCGATTGCCTTATACTTAGCAATTGTGCCAAGCCATTTTTTAAAATCGGCTGGCTCACCTTCAAACTTTGAAGCATTTTGCCAAACGGTTAAAAATACATCATTAACACACTCATCTATACTATCTGTGTGCCCAATTGGCTGTAATATTTTATAAGCAATCGCTTTAACAAGTGGCATATATAAATCAATCACCACGGTTAACACCTTTTCATCTTGCTTTCTTAAACGTTTAAGTTGTTGTTTTGTAATCATAGCTATCTCCTTTGTACAAAAAGCGCTCTCACCTTATACAACGACAGCACTTATGAATTATTCTCAAAAAAACAAAAAAAGTTTATACTAGAAAAGAAGGAGTGGTTATTATTCATACTTTAACGATGACTGCTAAGGAGCAACCCGTTATTGAGCGAGCCTTAGTCATACATATTTTAGGTGTTATCTCTGCACTAGAGCACCGTAGTATTACAATAGAAGAAGCCGAAACATTATGGTTTTGTCGAGAGGTTACTACACTTTTACAGCGCAAAGCCATTCGACATGAAATTGTACATATTTTACAGCTAGGGCGTGAGCTACGCCAAATCGAAAAACTCATCCCTCATGCTGTCCCTAAAAGCCTACATGATATGCGTACCCTTGCAACGAATTGGTTAATTTCTAATGATACGAAAATTGTAGCGACAGTTTGGCAATAATTACACAAAAAAACAAGAAGCCCATTTACTTGGGCTTCTTGTTTTTTATGTTCGTTGCTCATGCTTTAAGCTTAAATAGGCCTGCTCATATTTTTTAGGGATGCCGAGCTTGCGGTTACTACGCTGAAAGACGCTATCAATACCCTTCATAAAAGTTAGATCAAAACCAATTTTTTCGTCGATTGGATTAAATAATTGGATATCCTTATAGCGCGTAGTTTTTGCGCCAATGAACATATTTTTAGTAATCAATACGACTGCGATACGATTTTCAATGGCACGTAGCTTTAATAATGCAATGGCCTTTTGCTTATTTGTAATATATTTATTGACGTGATAAACAATAATATGATGCTCACCTGGTGTAGATGGCTGATTGTGCACGTACAATCTATTTTTTAAATCTTTAAATGTTCCACTATGTATATGCACCCGCTCACCGTTCTTTTCAACAACAAATGAATTTTCGTGCTGCTCAACCTTATCAAGCTTTGTTTTAACGCGCTTACGTCGCGAATCAAAGTATACGTCGGCTTCCACATCGTTACCAATTGTAAATGCCTCATACTTTTTATCACTATAATAATTTTTGTTTTTTTCTGGTACATACTCAAGGCATGCTAAATCAAATAAATGGCAAGCATCCTCATGGTCAAAGCTATCACCAACCATAAACTCAGGCACAATGCGTACGCCTTTACGGTAGGCAATAATGTCTGATGCCTGCTTTTGCTCAGGGTCATGCCCCATCGTACATAAAATGAGCGCTGAGGTTTCAAATGAACGCCCACGTAATACATTATGCCATTTTGACATTTTGACATTGCCCTCCGTTAAGTGAATCAACATGTCCATACCTTCACGCTCAAGACGCTCGGTAATTAACGGGAAAAATAAATCATGACTAATAATTGCTTGAAGTGCGTAATCTTTTAAATAGATTGGACGGTATACATCCTTGTCCGTCAACACTTGTGGGTCATAATCAAAGGCTAATTTAGTTGCTGTTGAATGCTTCACAAATGCGGTTTCACGCGTCTCCCAATCTTTAGGGTTAGGGTTATAATAAAGTGCCCACTCTGAGCCATCGGCTAGGGACACGCCGCTTAATAATGCCACACGTAATTTATCAGCCATCTTGTACATAATTTTCATAGCGGCATCATAAGTCGCTGCTTGATAAAAGCTTTCTGGAAAAACGACGATATCCACCTCTTGCTGGGCAACGATTTTTTCTATCTTCGCTAGTAATGCGCGCACAGTAAATTGTGTATCATAAATCGGCTGAATCATCAAAATTTTCAAGTGATGCGACCTCCTATCACTACTGCATTTGTATTTTACTATAATAAAAAGGTAGAGGATTAATTTCCCTCTACCTTACATTGTATCAACAATTATGAATTAACGGTGTAAATTTAGCGTACTTTTTCAATATTTACAGTAACTTTAAATAAATCGCCGTCTACTGCAATATTCATCTTACCACCATGCATATCTACAATAGATTGTGCGATAGCTAAACCTAAGCCTGAGCCTTCAGTATGACGTGATTTATCTGCTCGCTTAAAGCGTTCAAATAGTTCATCCACATTGCCACCAATTTCGTATTTTGCAATATTTTTAATAGCTAGCTCTGCTTGCCCTTGTTCATTTTCTTCTAGGGTGACATACACACGCGTATGCGCTAACGCGTATTTACGTACATTAATCATTAGGTTATCAATAAGACGCCACATTTTTTGCCCATCTACATAAGCATAAATTGGTGCTTGTGGCATTGTCATACGTAGTTCAAGATTACTTTCGGCAAGCTCCTCTTCATGCTCACCAACGACTTGTGTTACAAGCTCCATTAAATCTACACGTTGTTTGTGTAGCTCCATGTTGCCACTTGCCATTTTAGAAACTTCAAATAAATCTTCAATTAAAATTTTAAGACGCTCTGATTTTTTGTCGAGTACCTCAACATAAGAACGACGCTCCTCTGGTGTAAGATTATCGTTTTTAAGTAGCTCCGTATACGTAATAATAGACGTTAATGGCGTACGTAAATCATGGCTCACATTGGTAATTAACTCGGTCTTTAAACGCTCACTCTTTGCCTGCTCATTCATCGAATCTCGTACACCTTCACGTAGCTCATTTAAATTTTGAGCGTGCTTTGCAAACACTGAACGCCCTTTAATAGCAATAGGACGATTTAGCTTCCCTGCTGCGAGGTCTTCTGTATCTTTTACAATACGACTTAAATAGCCCATGCGTGCTAGGAATAAAAAGAAGCCCGAAAACCCTACAATGAAGCAAAGGAAGAAGATAAACATACCGCCACCACCATTAAGGATTGTTGTTGCTGCCATCCCACCAATAAATGAACATGATAGTAACAGTGTCGTTTGTAAAAACAATGAGCGGTTTAACACAATATCATAGCAGGCCACTAGCATCTGACGTAAATAACTTTCCTTCATTAACTCAAAGAAATTACCCTTTAACTCTGCACGGTAAATTAAACTATTTACACTCGCCACTAACAAAGTTGTTGTAGCTATCACAATGAGTAACCACGGAATCAATGCACTGCCTTGCTCTAATAGTAATAAATTAGACATGCGCGAAATACTAATCATAAAGCCAAAACCTGACGCTAAAATAAGCGCTAAATGAACGTCTAGCTTTGTTTGATGGAAGAATGTTACGCGCTCATATACTTCTCGCAAGCGAGCCTTCATCAGCAATAAAATAAGTAAACTGATTACACCACTCGCCACAAAAGCTAAAAAGACATAATGCTTCATTAATACTTGTCGATAGGTGTTGTAATAATTAGATGCTTTAAATTTATTTTCATCAATCAATAGCACGCCTTTATAGTAATGCGTTTGATTGCTAGCCTCTCCTTTTTTTGACTCCGTTAGCATTGGCCACGTATAATCACCATCTTGAAACACCCACTCCGCATTACGCGCATAAGTGCTAGCGACTAGCATTTGTGTTTCTTGATTAAAGTTGTATTTTTTAATCGCCTTCGCTTCAACATCGCCTGATTGCTTTACTTTTCCTGTGTCTACATCTTTTAAGCTATAGCTAATGTACGGAAAATTATTTATAAGCTCAGTGCGTTGTTCTTCTATTTGTGCTAAATAGCTTTCTACAACTTTTACTTTTTCTTTCGTGATTTTTTTCTTTACGTGCTCGTCATCTTCAAAGTTCTTTTTAATATCTTGTAATTTTTTATCACGTTCTTCTGTAAGCTGTACTTTACGCGCTTCATTACCATTTTGATTTGCCTCATTTATTGCTTCTTCATATTGAAAAGTAATGTCAGCAATTTGCTCTTCTTTTGAGCCATAGCGATAGCGGTATTGATCAATCTCACTTGTCGAAACATCAATACTACGTACCATTGCCTCTTTAGTCGGAGGGTTTAATACAAGCGGGCCAACATCTATCAAATAGTCTTCCATAACATGCTCATACGTGTACTTGCTCGCAATATTGTCATAAAAATAATCTGGTCGCTCTAGGGCAACAATCGCCACAATTAATACCCATACCGCTAAAGCAACAATAATTTTTTGTCGCTTTTGATTTTTCATGCTTCTTCCTCCTAAACAATGCGACGCAGTAGTTGCATAACACTATCAAAATTTTCTTGGATATAGGTCAGTGTATGCCCCATAAATAAAACAATGCCAATAACAGCGGCACAAAATCCTAAAAATGTTATCATGCGCTCTATATTATTTTTCAATTTTATAGCCAATGCCCCACACCACTTTCAAATAACGCGGATGCTTTGGGTCAGCCTCAATTTTTTCACGGATTTTACGGATATGAACAGCTACAATGTTTTCGGCATTATATGCCTCCTCATTCCAAACACGTTCATAAATCTCTCGTGTCGAAAAAACACGGCCTGCATTTCGCATTAATAATTCTGTTATTTTATATTCGATTGGCGTAAGCTGCACAGGCTCACCATCCACAATTACTTCTTTACCTACTTCGTCTAAACAAAGCCCATCTATTTCAATCACATCATCGTCCTTCTCATACGTACCTAATTGTACATAGCGGCGTAGTTGTGACTTTACACGCGCTAACAGCTCTAAAGGATGGAAGGGTTTTGTCACATAATCATCAGCGCCTACGGATAAACCATGGATTTTATCGCTGTCCTCAGCCTTCGCACTTAACATGATGATTGGAATATTACGCGCTTCTCTAATTTTAAATGTTGCTGTAATGCCGTCCATCTCTGGCATCATAATATCTAAAATAATTAAATGTACTTCATTTTCTTGGAGCTTTTGCAGCGCTTCTACACCATCTGCCGCCTTAATTACGTTATAGCCCTCATTTTTTAAATATATTTCAATACCATCACGAATTGCCTGGTCATCATCTGTTACTAGCACCGTTAATTTCGTCATGATATTCACCTCACTCTCATATATAGTGTAAAATATAATTCTTAACAACTTATCTATTCAATTATGAAGATTTCCTTAAGACGTATTATAATCTAAGGAGGAAGGGAGCGCTTGCGATGTATAAAACAGCAGCTGAAACTGCGAACGACTTAAATATGCCATTACACCAAATTGTACGCTATATTCACGATGGACGTATTCGCGCTGTACATGATGGAGAGAGCTATTTAATTAATAGCGCACAGTTTGATACTTATCACGAACAACTAGAGCGTATTAAAGAGGAAATCGAAATTTGGAAGAGCACGCCGATTCCACCAGACATTGATATTAAGGATGAAGATTAATGGATATACTCGTTAACTACCAATGGTATTGGTTTTTATTACTCGAAATAATTTCGACAATTGGGGCACTTGCTTTTATTGTTATACGCTATAAAATAAAGAACCGCACATTAAGTCAGTTAGCATTAGCACTATTTATTGTACCGCTACTGCTCGAAGCAGGGCTTGCTTTACTGATTTATCAACAAACTAAAGAAATTACAACATTCCATATTGTGATTATGGTCTTTTTGCTTTATGCTTGTACATTCGGCGTTGCAGACTTTAAAAAGATTGACCGCATGGTTCGTATTTGGCTCGGCAAGCGAGCAGGCGAAGATTTATTAACAGCAACTGAACATGCACAACTTGCGCGCGAAAAAAGCCCACAGTATATACGCACAAAATCGCTACGCAATTTAGTTATCCACAGCGTGATTTTTGTTGCAGCAGTTATCTACATGTGGATAACTTTCGGCAATACTGACTTTACGTTAAGTCTTCGTTGGGTAACAGATAGTGACCGCATACAACCGTTAACGAATGAAGTTGCGAATACGGTACTACGCGTCTGGCTCATTGCCTATAGTATAGATAGTATTCTTAATCTTTCATATATTTTAACGCCTATAACCAAAAAACGAATTTGACATTAGTCAAATTCGTTTTTTCTTCAGTAATTCTTCAGAATTATGCACACTATTCCTACACAATTGCCTGCTACACTAAATGTCGAAAGGATGTTTTTTAATGTCAACACGACAAAAGTGGATAACAGTCACTTTATTTGCGATTTATAGTACGGTACTGCTTTGGATTATTTTATTTAAAATGCAATTTTCACTACAGGATATTTCTACAATTCGTTATGTTAACGTCATACCATTTGATAAGCCCATGGTGACAAACGGCAAAGTTAATTATAGTGAGATGTATCTTAATGCTTTAATCTTTGCGCCCTTTGGTATGTATCTTGCAATATTAAAACCAAAGTGGTCAATCCTAACACAGTTAGCACTAATAGCTCTCGTTAGCTTAAGCTTTGAAGTGCTACAATATATTTTTATGATAGGCTCTAGTGATAGTACCGACTTGCTAATGAACACAGCTGGAGGTTTGCTCGGTATTATTTTTTATAAAGTAACTGTCACTTTAGCTAAAACACGCGCACATAGTCTACTTATTGGCTTTGCACTCATTGGTACGCTCTTGTTTTTAGCTATTGCTACATTGCTTATTATCGCCAATATATAAAAAAGAAGCGACACATGGTGTGCCGCTTCTTTTTTTTACTAAATTCGGACAACAAAGCCCGCACGTTTACCAATAATTTCAGCGTAGTCTTCTACCATAACGCTAGCTGTTGGGTACATTCCTGCACCAGGACCAACTAATGACAATGTGCCAATATAATTTGTTTCAAGCGCTACTGCATTATTAACATCATCCACTGGGTACAGCGGGTGCTCTGCATCTACAAGCATTGGGCCAACCTTAGCAAAAATAGTGCCATCTTCACGTTTTTCGACTTCTGCTACGTGACGGTAACGCAAACCTTTAGCCGTTGCTTCTTCAACTTCTGCTGCTGAAATACTATCAATACCAATAACATCAACATTATCCCAATCTGGTTGCTCACCAAATGCTAGGGCACTTAAAATCATAATTTTTTTGAAAGCATCTTGACCTGACACATCATTATATGGATCTGCTTCTGCATAGCCAAGCTTTTGTGCTTCTTTTAATGCATCTTCAAACGTCCAGCCTTCTGCACGCATTTTCGTTAAAATATAGTTTGATGTACCGTTTAAAATCCCTTGGATGCGGCTAACATCATTTACGAGTAGAATATTTTTCATTGTTTTAATAACAGGTACACCGCCTGCTGTTGTTGCTTCGTAGCCGACAAATACACCGTATTCCTTCGCTAACTCTTGCAACTTTAATCCGTGCTTAGCAAACATTACTTTATTAGCTGTAATAACATGACATTTATTTTCGACAGCACGCTTTAAATAGGTATAAGCAGGCTCCTCATTTACGATAGCCTCAAATACAACTTGTAAGCCTTGCTCTTCAAAAATATCGTCAATATTTTCAGTCATTAAGTGCGCTGTACCAGGTACGCGCTCACGGCTTGCATCTGTTACAAGAATTTTTGCAACCTCTAGCTCTAAGCCTAATTTATTTTTTAATTCCTCACGCTTTTCGTTTAGGATATTGTAGATGCCCTGACCTACTGTGCCAAATCCTAAAATTGCTGCCTTTATTGTTGCCATAATTGTATTCCCTCCACAATCTCTCTAAACTTAACTTACTGAAAATTGTAACGTATCTATTCGCTTTTTACAACATTAATCTTTTCCACACGTACAGTTGTTTTTTTAAGATGGTCAGTTATTGGAGTTTCTTCTATTATAAAAGACCATCTCCGCAACTACGGAAATGGTCTTTCGTAAAATTCGTCTCATGTAGCGACTAGTCGTCCAATTTTGCCTAACCAAATGGGGCTTTGGCTATTGGCACGACAAGGCATATGTTTAGTTTGTTGCTGCAGCAATAGCTTGGTCAAGGTCAGCAATAATATCTTCAATTGCTTCTAGTCCGATTGATAGGCGGATCAGCTCCTCAGATACACCTGCAATCTCAAGCTCTTCTTTTGATAGTTGTTGGTGCGTAGTTGATGCTGGATGGATAATTAATGACTTTGCATCACCCACGTTAGCTACGTGAGAGAATAATTTAACATTATCAATTAAGTTAGCACCTGCTTCACGGCCACCTTTAATACCAAAAGTTAAAATTGAGCCGTAGCCATTTTTTAAATATTTATTAGCTAACTCATGCGTCGGGAAATCAGTAAAGCTATTATGATGCACAAATGTTACAGATGGGTGCTCTTTTAAATACGTCGCTACCTTCTCCGCATTTTCGTTATGCTTAGCTACACGTAAATGTAATGTTTCTAAGCCTTGTAATAAATTAAATGCCGCATCTGGACTTAATGTTGGTCCAAAATCACGTAATAATTGTACGCGTACTTTTGTTGCGAAAGCTGCTGCCGCCGCATCAATACCATAGCGAATACCGTGGTAACTTGCATCTGGCTCTGTAAAGCCTGGGAAGCGGCCTTGTGTCCAGTCAAACTTACCTGCATCAACAGCTACACCACCAATTGTTGTACCATGCCCGCCAATCCATTTTGTTGCTGAGTGAATTACTACATCTGCACCAAACTCAATCGGGTTAGAACCATAAGGAGAAGCAAATGTGCTATCTATTAATAATGGTAGTCCATTTTCGTGTGCAATCGTAGCTACTGCTTCGATATCTAATACTTGCAAGCTCGGGTTACCAATTGTTTCGGCAAAGATGGCTTTAGTATTTTCATTAATAGCTGCTCGGAAATTTTCTGGGTTTGTTTCGTCTACAAATACTACGTTAATGCCGTAACGTGGTAAAGTGTTAGCAAATAAATTATATGTACCACCATATAATGAGCCTGCTGCTACGATTTCGTCGCCTGTGCCTGCGATATTTAAAATTGAGAAAGCAATTGCCGCCATGCCTGAAGAAAAGGCCACTGCTGCAGTACCACCCTCAAGTGCTGCTACACGTTTTTCAAAAACATCCACTGTTGGATTCATGATACGAGAGTAAATATTGCCGCCCTCTTCAAGTGCGAATAAACGACGTGCATGCTCTGTGCTATTAAATACGTAAGACGTTGTGCGATAAATCGGAACTGTACGTGAGCCCGTTGGATCTACATCCTGCCCTCCGTGTAATAATAATGTTTCTGGTTTAAAGTTTGTCATAAGTAATTGCCTCCCAATTTGTTTTACGAATGGCATCCTTAGAGGAGGTTTTACGAAAAAATAAAAAACCTCTTCTATGAATAAGAAGAGGTTGTAGTTACATTTTCCTCCCCTTATCTTCCAGACAATTGTCTGTAGGACTTAGCACCATTGTGATGGATCACTGGTTGCTGGGCATCTTAGGGCCTATTCCCTCCGCCGCTCTTGATAAGAGTTATTTGTTTGAATTGCCTTCGTTGTTACACAGTATATACCCAACTGTTTTACTAAGTCAACAAGTAATTTATTTTTTCTGAAACTTCAAAGTTATTACATGCGTATAGTATGATGAAATCAATCTTACTAAAAAGGGGGAAAGGCTATGTTAATTACGGGCTTACTTGTTAGTGTCATTGGCTATTTCATTGGCTGTCTTCATGGCTCTGCCATCGCACAAAAATTATCAGGGGTTAATTTAAAAGGCGTTGGTTCTGGCAATGCAGGTGCCTCTAATGCCACCCTTACACTTGGTTGGAAATACGGTGTGCTTGTCGCTATTATTGATATTTTTAAAGGTGTATTCGCTATTATTTTACTGCGATTTGCGCTACCTTATACCGAAGTTAACGCGACTGAAGCCAATACACTACTTTACCTAATGGCAGGCGCTGTTATTTTAGGACATAACTTTCCGTTGCAAATGAAATTTAAAGGCGGTAAGGGAACCGCCTCTTTAATCGGTACTTTTATTGCATTAGATTGGCAAATGGGTTTGCTCGGGCTCGCCCTATTCGTCGTCATTGGGATTGCTACTAATTATTTAGTTATTGGCTTGTTGGCATTATACATTACCTTTATTACGATTGCCGCTTGCTATTATGGCATGATACCAACGCTCATTACCTTACTCTTATTTAGTGTCACGATTTGGTTACACATCCCAAATGTTAAAAATATTTTTGCAGGAACTGAGCCTAAGGTACGTAATGCTTTTAAAAAGAAAGCAACGTAATAAATAAAATAACTGTAATTGCATCACTCCATGTCGCAATGACTGGGCTTGATGCACTTGCTGACTGCTTTACCACATAAGGTAGCACAGTACCCACTAATGAGCTTAATACAATAGCAAGCCATGCACAGCTCATTAGTGCTATTACCGATTGCCCGCCCATATAGGCAAGCACTCCAATGATACAGGCTACCACCGTGGCAATTAAACTCGCTGCTAAGCTATCACGCAGCAAAAGCTTTTTAAAGTCGCCTGCATTGCCTTGTTCCTTAACACGTGTGGCAGCCGTTAGCGATTGTATGCCTGCGTTACCTGCGATACTCGCAATAAGGGGTACTGCGAGTGCAATGCTATAAGCATGCTGTGGATTTAAATAAATAAATACAACAGGAATCATACTAATTACAATAAGGCGCAGTAACCACCCCAACCTAATTTTTGTTGCCTGCATAACCCCAATATCTAAATCAATCGCACCACTTACACCTGCTAACTCTCCGAAATCTTCTTCGGTTTCTTCATAATACACGTCCATCACATCATCTACAGTCACAATACCTAATAACTTCCCTTGCTCTGTAACAGGTAAGGCTAATAAATCATAATCACGTACAATATGCAAAACCGTTTCCTGGTCAATATGCGTTTCCACTGAAATTAATTTATCCTGCATGATTGCTTCTACTATTGTAGTGGGCGCTTCTAATAAAATATCGCGTAGTGACACCACACCTCGTAAAATTTCTTCATCATCGACAATATAAATATAGTAAATTGTTTCAGCGTTTTCGCCTTGCTCACGCACATGTAGCAATACATCTGCAACTGTATGTGTAATGTGCGCCACCATATACTCCGTCGTCATGAGTGCACCTGCAGTATGCTTACCATAACCAAGCATACGCTTTACTTTATCCGCCTCATGCACCTCTAATAAATTTAAATAGGGTACGGTTTCCGCAACTGAAAATCCGCTCAAAAAATCTACCATTTCATCTGTTGGCATTGCACGTACCGTTTCCTGTGCATACGCGGGTTGTAACTCCTCTACTACCATGCGTTGCTCACTTGGCTCTAAGCGCCCAAAGATTTCGGCAAACTCTGCTGGCGCAATATAGCGATATAAGCGCTTGCGTGTATGCTCATTTAACATATAAATAAACGCAAGTTGGTCATTAGGATGGAGCGATAAAAACTGCTTACGAAAAGCGGGGCGTTCTTTATTTTTTAAGTGTAATGCTAAATAATACGAATACTCCTGCCAGTTTTTAATTGTTGTCATTGTTATCACCTACTTATAAATGTTCGACCTCCACGCTTACGACATGCTCAATTTTTTTAAATAAGTAATAAATCTCGGTTGTGTACTGATCTTCTGGTGCTGATAATAATAAATTCACATGCTGTGCTTCGTCGCTAACGTCTTTAATTTTGACATTACGTACGGAGATAGTCTGGCGCTTTTCTTTTTTTAGCGTGCGTGTTTTTCCCTCAATCGTTTTTAATAGTTCTGTCATTTTAGTATTTGGTTCCATTACAAGCTTTACCGCTACATCGCGCTGACGTAGTTGCTGTGGTCCAATTTTTTTCACTACAGGAGGGATTACATTCACTGCTAAAATAAATAATAAAACTGCGTAGGTTGCTTCGACATAAAGCCCTACACCAACTGCAATACCAAGCCCTGACGCTGCCCAAATTAATGCGGCACTCGTTAAACCTGAGATTACATCATTATTACGACGCAAAATCACACCTGCGCCTAAAAAACCAACACCACTCACAATTTGTGCCGTCAAACGCATTGGATCCATATTGCGAAATACGGGCGTAGCGAAACGATGAAACGATTCAATAGAGACAACCGTAACTAAGCAGCTCGCTACACAAATAATCATCGTAGTCTTTAACCCTAATGGCTTATGCTTTAATTGACGATCAATACCAATAAATAAACCGAAAAACAAAGCAATCGTTAATTTCATCATAATTTCTGTGTGCGTCATCTCGCTACACCGCCTTTCTTATAAGCCTAAATACCAAGCCGCAATAGAGAAGTAAATTAATACACCTACAATATCTGCAATAGATGTAATCAGTGGTGCACTCGCTGTTGCTGGGTCTAGCTTTAATTTGTTGAAGATGAATGGTAGTGACATACCAATTAAGCTACCTACCATTACTACAATTGTCATTGTTAATGCTACAACTACTGCAATTTCAGCACCACCGCGCATGAAGCCTACAACAGATACGGCTGCTGCCATTGTAATACCAAGTAAAAACGAAATCGTAATTTCTTTTGTAAAGAGCTTCATCCAGTCCTTTATTTTTACATCGCCAAGTGCCATGGAGCGAATCATTAAAGTAGCTGCTTGCGAACCGGCATTACCACCGCTATCCACCAGTAAAGGCAGGAAGAATACTAAAGCAATATTATTTTCGATAACATCCTCAAAGTGAGCAATACCTGCACCTGAGAAGACGTTCATAAATACAAGCAACACAAGCCATGTAATACGCTTGCGGTAAAGTAAAATCGCACTCGCATCCTTCAAACTCTCACCAATTGGCGATACAGGTGCCATTTTTAAAAAGTCTTCGGTTGTTTCGTCCGTCATCACGTCTAAAATATCATCAACATGTACAACGCCAATCATTTGAAACTGCTCATTAATAACAGGAACGGATAATAAATCATCACGGTCAAAAATCTTTGCTAGCTCCTCTTGGTCCATATCAGACGGCGCAAAGGTAACATCCTTCGTCATCACACCATCAATACGCTCCTCTTTTTTAGCGAGCAGTAACTCTCGTACAGATAGCACACCACAAAGGCGACTATTGTCATCTGTTACGTAAAGGTAATGCAAGTTTTCCTTGTTCTTCGCATTTTTTCGGAAATATGCGATTGTGTTGTCCACTGTGAAATGGGCAGGCACTGTAATATAGCCTGTGTCCATGATTTCACCAGCTGACTCAAATTTGTATGGCTTTGTCATAAAAAAATCCTCCTAATCATTCACCTCCACATGCAATGCTGAGAAGTGAACATTTCCATTTATCTTACTCCGGCAATTCGCTGAATCTGGGGAACTATCCAATTCCCACCACCCCCTTTTATAAAAAAAACACCCCTCTACGAAAGAGGAGTGTAAAATAAGCGCAACAAAAAACACTTAAATAAACCCCCTTCGTAGAGTTTTAGCACTATATGACATAGGATTTTTTCCAGCTACATTAAAAATCACCTTAACTCGATGATTTCTGTTGACCCATTGGCGTCTTTGGACGTTTCTGGGCAGCAGCATGTCTTCATATAGGAGCCTCACCTAACGAGTGTTTACTTGTCGAAAGCATAAAAAAAGCATCCCTCTCTACAAAGAGGAATGCTTAACAAACATCACTAAATAAATGCTTATTATATAAATAAGCCATAGCAAATAGAAGCCTCTTTCGTAGAGTTTTAGCACTATATGACATAGGATTCTTCCAGCTACATTAAAAATCACCTTAAGTCGATGACTTCTGTTGACCCATTGGCGTCTTTGGACGTTTCTGGGCAGCAGCATATCTTCATATAGGAGCCTCACCTAACGAGGAAATATTATTTTTTACTACAATGTCTCTCGACAACTATAGTTATACGCCACATGAAAATGCTTGTCAATCTCACTTTTTATAAAAACTGTCTTTTCTAGACGTACAAAGTTGCACCAACACGCATAACAGCAACGTTCTACATAAAATAGCAAACTTTCTTTTTTTGTACTAAAATAAAGGTGTAACACAGAGAAGGGATGGATTATATTATGGTAAAAGAACTTTTACGTAGCCACTCATCTGTACGTATTTATGATGGCGAACAACTTTCAAAAGAGACTGTTGTGGATTTGATTGAAACCGCTCAAATGGCAGCTTCTTCACATTTTGTACAGGCTTATAGCGTAGTTTGGGTAACAGATGAAACTAAAAAAGAACAACTTGGCTTACTATCAGGTAACCCGCGTCAATACGAAACTTCAGGCGCAGCTTTTGTATTTTGCGTAGACTTTAAACGCCTACAAGCGGCAGGTAAATTAGAAGGTGTAGACATCGTTGCAGACTCTGCTGAAAACGTATTAGTTGGCGTAGCAGATGTTGCACTTTTTGCACAAAACTTTGTCGTTGCAGCTGAAGCTGAGGGCTATGGCATTTGCTATATTGGCGGTGTACGTAATAAGCCAGAGGACATTAGTGATTTACTAGGTTTGCCCGATTATGTCTTCCCTCTATTCGGCTTAACTATTGGCGTGCCAGCGCGCCGCAATGAGGTAAAGCCACGCTTGCCTGTTGGTGCCGTGCTACATGAAAATACGTATGATGAAAACTATGACGAGCAGCTACAAGCTTTCAATGCAACGATGGAAAACTATTATGGCAATCGCTCCTCTAATCGTAAAATTGATAATTGGACAAAACAAATGGCTGATTTTTTAGTAGAGCAACGCCGACCACATATTAAAGATTTCCTCGCAAAAAAAGGCTTCACTTGGCAATAAAATAAAAAAGGAGCAAGGCTGTAAATTTCTCAGCCTTGCTCCTTTTATTTTATACTACAGGATTGTCAAAATATTTCTTCGCCGCTTCATCATCAAAGCGACCTTCCCACTTCGCAATTACTACGGTTGCTAATGAGTTACCCATAACATTTACTGCTGTACGAGCCATATCAAGGATACGGTCAATACCTGCGATAAACGCTAAGCCTTCAACTGGGATACCAACAGAGCCTAATGTCGCTAGTAATACAACGAAGGATACGCCAGGCACGCCTGCAATACCTTTAGATGTAATCATTAGCACAAGCACTAATGTAATTTGTTCGCCAATTGTTAACGGAATATTATACATCTGTGCAATAAAGATTGCTGCAATGGCCTGATACAGCGTAGAGCCGTCTAAGTTAAACGAGTAACCCGTTGGCACAACAAAGGATACAATATCCTTAGGTACACCAAAGCGCTCCATCTTTTGCATAATCTTTGGTAAAACTGTTTCAGAGCTTGATGTAGAGTAAGCTAAAATCAGTTCTTCTTTTAATACTTTTGCTAACGTAATAATACTAATACCAGCTAATTTTGCAATTGAGCCTAGTACAATAAATACAAATAAGAACATACATAAATACACGAGACCAGCGAGTTTACCCAGCTGCCACAATGCACCTACACCGAATTTAGATACCGTAATACCAATTAAAGCAAACACACCAAACGGCGCAAATTTCATTACAGTATTTGTTACCCAGAACATGGCGTCTGCCACACCTGAGAAGAAGTTAAGCACGGGTTGACCACGCTCACCAATTGATGCTACCCCTAAACCAAATAATACAGAGAAGAAGATAATTGGTAACATATCCCCCTGTGCCATTGAATCAATAATATTTGTTGGTACAATACCTACGATTGTATCCGCAAAGCCTGAACTTTCTACTTCCTTTGTTGTTTCAACATAAGATGAAATATCTGTTTCTGTAATTTCACTCATATCAATACCAACACCTGGCTTAGCAATGTTCGCTGCTAATAAACCAAAAACGATCGCAATCGTTGTAACTACTTCAAAATAAACAATTGTTTTCGTACCTAAACGACCTAATTGTTTCATATCTCCTGTGCCTGCTACACCTAAAATAAGTGTAGAAATAATGATTGGCACAACAATCATTTTAATTAAGTTTAAAAAGATTGTACCAATAGGTTGTAGATAGGTTTCCACATTGGGGTTACCATAAAAAATCGCACCCACTGCGATACCTAGCGCTAAACCAATTAAAATTTGGTACGCCAGACTAATTCTAAATTTTTTCTTTTGCAAACTGCTTACCTCCTTACAAACATGTTTTCATAGAAAAACTTGTTGTTATTATATGAGGCAAACTAGCTTGTCCGACAAAATCCGACAAAAAAATTTATAAAGTTCCTTTAAATTTTATGACTGATAGTACTTTTCTTTCGTTTCAACCGCTAATACTTGTAAAAACTTTTTAATATTTACTTTTATTTTTTTAGGCATCGGTTGCTCCTTTTGAACGGCTTGCATGCATAAACGCACCTCAGCGAACTCAAAATAGCGAGGGGCATAATACTCAAACTCTTGGCTAGCATAATCAACCGCACCCATAATCGCAATATTTTGGGTTGCGGTAATCACAGCACGTCGAATACGTTGCTCAATTGCCTTCGCCTCTTTTGCAATATCTAGACTTGTATTACGTGTAGTAGCTGCAAGGTTTTCGTAAAGATTTTTTAAAGGTGGTAATTGTTTAGGCATATCCTGCTGTGTGCTCAGCATTTCAATAATAGCTACAATATCATCACTACCTGACTGTCCGACAATGCCTAAATCATTTAAAATCGACAGCACAATATCTTTTACTGTTAGTTGGATTTCCTCTTTTGTATCTTTTTCGAAATGCACAAGAGAATCTCGAATTGTAAGTAACGACTGCTTTAATAAAAAGCGCTCTGCTGTTTTTTTAAGGACGTTAGTCACTTCATTTTTATTAATAGGTTTGTGAATAAAAAACTCAATGTCTTTAGCATAAGCTTCACTAACCATATCCTTATCCACTACTTGTGAAATCATCACAAAATGCCCTTTAAAATTTTCCTTTTGTAATTGCTCAATTGTTGTAATACCATCTTGCTTTGGCATTAACAAATCAATCAATACAAAATCAGGATGGCTCAGTAAAATAGGCGTAATGGCGTCTTCACCATTATCTGCCTCTCCTACTACAATGCCTAAATCACCATCTATAATAATTTGACTCAACATACGGCGACTTACCGCATCATCATCAACAATAAAATAACGCATTTCTTCACTCCTCTATCCGACTTTTCGGTAGTGTTATGGTAAAGCTTGTACCTGTTTTAAGCGGCACACAGTTAACCTCTCCACCAAGGCGTTGTACTAAATCACGTACATGCGACAAGCCTATGCCTGTTGCGGCTACACCTGCTTGATTATATTTCGTAGTAAAACCTGGCTCAAAAATTAGCGCAAGGTCCCGCTCATCAATACCTTGGCCCTCATCCTCAATCCTAAACAAAACAGCCTCACCAATAGTGACACTCAAATAAATATTGCCACGCTCCATCGCCTCTACAGCGTTAGCTACAATATTATTTAAAATGGTTAAGACAGCAATAGCCTCACCTACTACAAGATCAGCATCCTGTGCAATATGGATGGTACAGCTCTTGCCTAAATGTTCGGCATAATTTTCGTTACTATTACGTACATGTTGTAACAGCTGTGATAGTTTAGCGGTTTGTGCCATATCTACTGTGATTTTATTAATGCCTGCGTAGATCCGCTGTGAGTCCTTTTTAACCTCGTGTATTTCCTGTGCGATATGTAGTGCCTGTTGATGCGTTGGGTGGTCTTGTTTTTTTAGCTCGCGGTAGAGCGTATAGCTATGTGCCATCACTTGCTCTACATGATCCATCAATTTTTTTAAGTAGAGGGTTTCCATATAAACATTCGCATTCACCGTTAAATCCGTTGTAAGCTGCCGTTGACCGTATGCCTGTGCAATCGAAAAATAAATACCAATGACAAAAAAGCTACGGAAGCAAGCTACTGCAATTACTAATAACCAGCCCTGTACATCAATGAGCTGGTGCGAAAATAAGAAACGTACAGCATGCTCACCGCTATTCGCAATAATCTCCGTAATTACGGCAAGTAGCCCTAGCGTAATCGCTCGCTCCTTATGCTTGTCCATGCGTAGCAATCTATAGCCAATCGCGTACACCATATAAAACACAAAGGTTGGCGCATTGCTGATAAAGCTTGTGGCTAGCTCCTCACCACGCACACTAACATCAATCCCCGTGCGAAATAGCACTACTACAATACCTGTGACGATACCTGTGCGCACCACCCGCTCCGTCGGGCGAATTAATAGTAGTAATAAAAATATAATACTGCCTAAGCCAAAACGAAAATTAATATGTTCAAATGGTAGTAGTTTAATTTCACTACTAATGGCTGTTAAACTTGCAATAATAACAATCCATATCCACTCATAATTTCTATGTGATAATTGCAATGAATTTGTCAAAATAGCAATCTCCTTCTTAATCATGCATTTTTTCATTTTACCATAAGTCACAAAACAAAAGCCTCCACCAAGAGTTTAGGTGGAGGCTTGCGTTTATTCGTTTACTTTAATTGTAGTAATACTCATTTCCTTAACAGGTAGGAATTGCTCACCTGTATCACCATATGTGATTTTTACATCATCACCTGCTTCAATATAAATCGCAAGCGGTTCAGTTTCGGTACTAACCATGAAGTTGTCTTTTGTATCTAATAAGAAATTAACAATAGTATAGTCGCCAATACGCTCCTTATATACACGTACTACTTTACCTGCTGTCGTTTTTTCTTCGGCATCTGCTACGTTCTCTACAGAGCCGCCGCCACGTGTTAAGGCTGCTTTATATAATTTCAGCGCTTCTTTTGGTGTATTTGCATAAACCGAAATCTCAGGGTTTGCTGCGGATACAATAAAGTAGTTTTGTAGGAAGCCGTTTGAGTCCATTACTGGAGTTAACCAGCTTGCCTCACCGTAGAAATTATACAAAATCGGCATTTGACCTGACCATTTTTTCTCAATAAATTTCTTTTCAATAATTTGCAGTGCACCTTGTGAGTCCATATATGACTCGGATAAGTCACCAGTATAATATGTTGCTTGACCAGTATGTGCATGAGTTAATGAGTAACCTAGCATAGAGTCCACATTTTCTTTTGGACTTGTAAAGTCTGTGAAGTAGTACATCTCGCCGTTTTCATCAAATACAGGGCTAACATTTGCCTCTGTACCTTCATCTGACGGTAATTTAATATCCTTTTTGCTTGTTAATGTGTTCCAGAAGCCATGAACATATTTACCATAGTAGCTATTTTGTAAACTTACTACTTCTGGTGCGATAGCGCCATCAATCCATTTTGGCACATCTTTTAATGCATGCTTCTCTGTTTTACCTGTGTTAGCATCCACCATAATAATACCTAATACATCAAAGCCATCACGGGCACTAATATATTTACCATATGAACGAATATAGTATGGTTTGCCCTCGTCATTTACTTCGAGCTGTGGTTTGCCATAAAAAATCATCGTCGGGAATTGTAAACGCATATGACGTGATAGGTTTTTGTTTAAATAAGCAGAAGGAATATAGCGCATTTCCTGCTTAATAAATTTAGGATTAGCTGTTGAGTCAGTGGCACTCATCATAAAGTAACCTGGTGTTGTATCACCTTTTAACCAACGGAAGAAACCTGAAAACTCTACAGGCGCAATATATACATATTCATCTTTTACCTTTTGGATTTGTAAACTACCTAACTCATAATAGCTTGCATCAGGTACTTGCCCAAAAGCTTTTTTCATTTTATTGCGTACAAATTTAGGTGGCACGCTCGCGGGTTTTTTTGTTTCGTCGAACGGTGTTAGCTCAACCTCTTCCTTCATCTCTGCAGATTTAAATTTAGTATCTGCATTAAAAACAGGCGCAGCTAAAATATAAATACCTAAACCTAAACTTGCTAAAAATAATACACCTTTAACTGTGCGCTCCGCACCACTCGAAAAAATCGCGCCTGCTAATGTTAATACAATTAACACAGGCCAAAATGCTAGCCAGTTCATATCCATTTTTGTTACATAAACCGTAGCGGCTGTAATAATAAATGCGATAATAAATAAGCCAAATATTACTTTAAGACGTGTGCTCATAGAAGGCCCGCCGTCTTTATTCTTACTGAACAATGGTACAATTAGTAACGCTGCTACAATCGCGACAACTGCAGAAGCAATTAAATATGGCATCATAAGAATCATTCCTTTCGTATAGTTTATTTACGTGATGTACACAAAATAGTTTCATTTTTTTGGAGGTGCTATGATGTTAACACTCGCCGTATTAATCGGCTTATGCTATATCTTTTTATTTACCCATATTCCGGAGTCTTTGACCTACTTTGGTGAACTACCCACCACTTATTAACCTTGCGGTCTAATTGAAGTGGGGGCTTCTCGACTTATCATTGCTTTTACTAGCCAACGAAAACTGACCGAGCTAACCCTCTTGTTCCAAGAGTTTGTATAGGCTACA
>NZ_JPUW01000022.1:0-42540 GCF_000743635.1 Lysinibacillus sp. BF-4
ATTTACGTGTCGCTTTCAATCGACCACGCTTATGTTTGATATGGCGACCATTAAAGAATGTTGTTTTGCCTTTACTATCATAGCTAGTGGCTAGAAAATTAATCCCTAAATCAATACCAACAACGTTAGTAACATCTTGCTCCTTTAATAGAGGGATGCCTTTTGTCATGGGGATATGCAAAAACCACTTATTGAACTTGTACACAAGTTTCGCTGTGCCAAATTTCCAATCGTCATTGAAGTATTTTTGCATCCCTTTTAATTCGAAGGGTAATTTAATACGACCAGCTAACGTGTTGACACTAAAAAGTCGCTCGTTTAAAGAATAGTCACGATGCCATACTACATCATAGCTAGGGTGCTTGTAGTGAACAAGCGACCATGCCTCTCCGACTTATGCTTTGCGTTGAAGTCGGAGAGGCATGGTCGCAAATCTGATGAAGATTTGAAGATAGGAAATATAACTTCATGCTTTTTGGCAAACGATTGTAAAAAATAGTGAGCTGTTCGGCAGTATAGTGGTTAAGACTGAGTTTATCTGCAGAGCGCTTTACAAAGTAGTCGCGAATAGGATTAATAAATACTAGCATAAGACCAACGACAAATAATAAAATAATCCCAATATTGATTAATTTGTTTTTCATTTATCGCTAAATAATACACCTGCAACACCGTAATTTTCTTTAGACATTTCTTCGATGAACACCGTAATATTTTCTTTTGGTGCGTTTACGGTTTTAGATACAGCAGCCGTTACTTCTTCTACTAATGCACGCTTTTGTTCGGCTGTGCGGCCCTCAATCATTTTAACTGTAATGTATGGCATTGTTCATTTCCTCCTTAAACGTGTATAGTTTAACTATAGCATGAAATGGAGGAGAAGTGAGAATGACAAACTCAGAAAAACCTAAACAAAAGATGGGCTTTACCATCATTAAAAATAACCCAACAGACGGGCATAAGGGCTTTGGTATTGGCTCATTATCATTAGAAAATATTTCGCCTGTATTTGTTGATGTAGAGGAAGAACGTGCCTTTGTGGATATTGGTGCAATGCATGCGCGTAGTGACGTAGAGCGTGGTATTAAGTTTACTATGGACCGTGCAGACTCTGAGGGAGGCAAGCCTTACTGGTTAGTGTGGGTAACAATTGATCATCGCGAAGTAGGTCCTTATTACGCGGGAGTGACAGCTTGTGAGATGGTTGTAAACCGCGAAAAACGTCGTGGTTATAAGATTTTAGCCGACCATGTTAACCGCATGGATAAATCAATGAAGCGCCACATCATGGTAGACATGATGGATGATTCGTCAAAAAAGGTGCTTGCTGATTTTTTACAAACGCACAATGAACAGCTTTGGCTTAACAGTGAGGCTGAGCTACGTCAAGCGCTATTAAGCGAGTAAATGAACATTATGTGACAAATGAAAAACCGTTCTATATGTAGTTGAAACTACTTCGAAAAAAAAGTAAACTACAAGTAGAGCTTATAATAGTAAGCTAGGACATTTGGCGAAAAAAGCAAAGCGCGAATGCAATCTGGACCATTGCTGGTGCGCTTTGCTTCGTTTGTCAAAAAGAAAAGTCATCTATTCCTATGGAACTTAAGATTCCAAGGAATAGATGACTTTTTTTAATGCATAAAATAATAGGACGTAGTTGTATTAATTAGGTTGCAGCTTACTGCTTTGGTGGTGCACCTAAAATAGAAGACGGTAAGGAATCAAAGAAGCTGTCCCACGTGTTTACATCAAAAATATCAAACTTAATACAACGCTCTGTTGGCACATCATTATTTTTGACGAAAACGGTAGCTTGTTTGTCGCAAGAGCGTGATGCGAGTTTACCTGATTTAATTTCGACTTTTACCTCGCTAATACCTTTTGGCTTTTTAAAACTTTGCTTTTTGCCAGCGTTGACACGCTCCATAAAATCGAGCCAAATGTATTTAGTAACGCCGCCATCTAGATTTTTGCCTTGATCATAGCCATTCCAAACCCCAGCCGTAATGGAAGGTGAGTAACCTACAATCCATTGGTCACTATTTGTAGTACCTGTTTTAGCGGCATAGCTATCTTGTGTTAAGTAAGGTGCAATATCATTACCTGTAACATAGGCATAATCATTGTAATTGGGGTTAAACATAGCTTGCATCATTGTAGTAACTAAAAAGCTATCAGCCTTTGATAGCGCTTGCTCAACTTCTTCTGGTGGCTCGTATTCATAAACGACTTCACCTTTGTTGTTGGTGATGGATAAAATTGTCGTGGGTGTTACGGCTTTACCACTTGAGGCAAGGCGATTATAAGCTGTAGTTAGGCGGTAAAGTGACATTTCTTCGGAGCCAAGCGCAATGCGTGGGCTATTGGCTTTACCAATTGGTAAGTCAAAGCGTTTGCCAATATCACGAAAAGCTTTGTAGCCAATGTCTTCAAGCACTTTAACTGCATAAATATTATCAGAAAGTGCGAGTGCCTGTGTCATGGAAATTTCATGTTCTGCAAATTTGTCGTTGGCATTTTTAGGTGTATACTTTTCGTTGCCATCAAAGGTAAACGTCGTTTGTGGTACATCTAAAAAGGTTAACGGGTTATATCTTTTTTCGAGCGCAGCAGCATATAAAAATGGTTTAAGCGTTGAGCCTGGCTGTCGCTGTGCTTGTGTTGCGCGGTTAAAGGGGCTGTCGCTATAATTGCGCCCACCTACCATAGCAGTTACCGCACCTGTTTTAGGCTCAATGCTAACAAAGCTTACTTGGAGCTCGCCCTCTGGCATGCGGTTAGCTACCGCAAAATCAGCCGCTTCTTGATGCTTTTGGTTAAGTGTAGTTTTTACCACCCAACCGCCTTCACTAATATCCATTTGTTTTTTGCGCAAAATTTCACTTGCTTCTTGCCAAGCTACATCTAAAAAATACGGCGCGCTATTTTTATCTTGAAAGGCATCATTTTTCAATGCGATTTCTTGTGTTTGCGCGGCTGTTTTATCCGCTTCTGTAATTTTTTCATTCTCTACCATTAGTGCAAGTATGATAGCCTGGCGTTCTTTGGATTTATCAATATCTACAATAGGGGAGTAAATACTTGGTCCCTTAGGAACACCCGCCAGTAAACTTGCTTCAGCTAATGTTAAATCTTTAGCGGCTTTACCAAAGTAGTAGCGACTTGCAGCTTCTACACCATACATACCATGACCAAAATATACGGTATTGAGATAGCCCTCTAAAATATCATCCTTACTATAAAAGATTTCGAGACGGTACGCATAAAGCGCCTCGTGTAATTTACGTGTCCACGTTTTTTCGTGAGATAAATAAAGGTTGCGGGCAAACTGTTGCGTAATGGTACTTGCGCCTTGTGCCTTGCCCCCTGATTTAATATTAGCAATGATAGCACCTGCAATACGCTTTACATTAAAGCCGTTATGTTCATAAAAGGTATGGTCCTCAACAGAGAGGAGGGCATCAATCATAAACGGCGAAACATCCTCAAGCTCAACCCAGTAACGTCGCTCATTAGCGAAGTGGTCGCCGATTTTTTCGCCGTCCTTATCAACAAAGGCTGAGGCACTAGGTACTGTAATTGGTGGTGCGCCTGCCACTTGTGCATAAATTCTAACGCCGCCCCATGTTAAGCCGATGGCGGCAATAAAAATAGCGACCAGCAGCAATAGGCGCTTGCCGTGTCGTTTATGTTTTAATTGACGAAGGTGTTTTTTACGTTTCATCGTCATATCACCTCATTATTTGTTAGTGAGCGTACTCTTAATTATACGTTACTCTAATAAGGAAGGTTTCACTACAGGTTCGTCTTGAAACCTACCTGCCACTTATCCTATAATATAAAGGTTATAGATGAAAGGAGCGAGTTGCGATGAAGCCGATTCAAATCCAACTTACATCCGTTATACGCTCATTTGAGGGCGAGACTGATAAATACGAAATGTGGCTTGAGGGGCAATTGACCGAAAAGCGCGATGCCCATTACATCCGCTACACCGAAGAACAACAGGGCGGTAGCATTAAGACAATCATCAAAATTACGGAGGACGCGGCATTAATTATGCGTAGCGGTGCTGTTACAATGCGGCTACCCTTGCATAGGGAAGTTACACAAACAGGGCATTATAATAGCCCAGCAGGTGAGATGCCACTAGACATTCATACAAAGCAACTCACGCATAATAAAGCAGTAGGCGAGTTTAGCACACAGTATGAGCTAGCGATTAGCGGACAAACTGTCGGATTATATACATTAACGATAAATTATACGGAGGTAGGACAATGAACGCAGTAGAACAAGTACAACAAATGATTAAAGACGCCCTGCAACAAGCAATTCAGCAGGCACAATTAGTAGAGGATGCGAGTGCACTTAACATCCAATTATCACAACCAAAGGATAAAGCAAACGGTGACTACGCATCAAACGTAGCGATGCAATTAACAAAATTGGCTCAAAAGCCACCACGCGCTATTGCAGAAGCAATCGTTGCTAACTTAGTAACAGAGGGCACAGATATCGAAAAAGTTGACATTGCAGGCCCAGGCTTTTTAAACATTACTGTGCGCAAAGATTTCCTAGCAGATGTTGTAGAAGCGGCTTTAGCTCAAGGCGAAAAATTTGGTCAATCTACAGCAGGTGCTGGCGAGAAGGTACAAGTTGAGTTTGTATCAGCTAACCCAACAGGTGACTTACACCTTGGTCACGCACGTGGTGCATCTGTAGGTGATTCACTATGTAACGTACTAGCAGCAGCAGGCTACGACGTATCCCGCGAATACTATATTAACGATGCAGGTAACCAAATTAATAACTTAGCGTATTCATTAGAAGCGCGTTATAAACAAGCATTAGGTCAAGAGGCTGCGATGCCTGAGGATGGCTACAATGGTCAAGATATTATTGATATTGCTAAAAAATTAGCAGATGAGTTTGGCACAACGATTTTAGATAAGCCTGAGGAAGAGCGCTTTGCATTTTTCCGTGAGCACGGTTTAAAATTAGAGTTAGACAAGTTAAAAACAGACTTAGCCAACTTCCGCGTTGATTTTGATGTATGGTACTCAGAGACATCACTTTATAACAATGGAAAAATTGATGTAGCACTGACAAAGCTAAAAGAAAACGGTCATGTGTTTGAAGAAGACGGTGCTACTTGGTTCCGCTCAACAACATTTGGTGATGATAAAGACCGTGTGCTTATTAAAAATGACGGTTCATTTACGTATTTAACACCAGATATTGCTTACCACGAAGATAAAATTAATCGCGGCTTTACGAAATTAATTAATATTTGGGGCGCTGACCACCATGGCTACATTCCACGTATGAAAGCGGCAATTGAGGCGCTTGGTTATAATCGTGATACATTAGAAGTAGAAGTTATCCAAATGGTGCAACTGTATAAAGACGGCGAGAAGTTTAAAATGAGTAAACGTACAGGTAACGCAGTGACAATGCGTGAGCTTGTAGAGGAAGTCGGCTTAGATGCTGTACGTTACTTCTTCGTTAAAACAGCGGGTGACTCACATATGGACTTTGACTTAGATTTAGCTGTATCACAATCTAATGAAAACCCTGTGTACTACGCACAGTATGCTTATGCGCGTATTGCTTCAATTTTACGTCAAGCAACTGAGCAAGGCTTTGAGGCTTCAACAGCTAACTTAGATTTATTAGGCGCAGAAAAAGAAATTGATGTATTGAAAAAGGTGGGCGACTTCCCAACAGTTATCGCAGAAGCGGCTAAGCACCGTACACCTCACCGTATTGCAACATACATTCAAGAGTTAGCAGCGGCATTCCATAGCTTCTATAATGCCGAAAAAGTACTAGATGCAACAAATAAAGAGCGCACAGAAGCACGTCTTGCACTCATTACAGCTGTACGTATTACGCTTGCTAACGCGCTTCGTTTAATTGGCGTAGCCGCACCAGAAAAAATGTAATAGGGAGAGATAGCAGTGAACAAATGGTTAAAGCTCGCAGTCTTAACGCTATTTGCAACATTATTATTAGTAGCATGTAGCACAAAGCCCGAGCCAACAACGAGTGAAACACCTGTACAAGATGATAGTGCTTATCCTGTAGCGATTAAAGATGCCACAGGTAAGGAAATAAGTTTTGATAAGGCACCCGAAAAAATCATTACCACAGCACCAAGTATTACAGAAACATTGTTTGCTTTAGGGTTAAATGATGAAGTGATTGGCGTATCTGATAATGATACGTATCCTAAAGAAGCAACAGAAAAAGAAAAAATTGGCGGCATGACGCTTGACGCAGAAAAAATCGTAGCGCTTGCGCCAGATGTTGTTTTTATTCACGAAACATCAGTAGCTTCATCAGAAGCAGCACTACAACAATTACAGGATGCGGGCGTAACAGCTTTTGTCGTACCTGAGTCAAAAAACTTTGACGAAACATACCAAGCAATTGAGCTAATTGGTAAGGTTGTAGATCACGAAGATGCAGCTAAAATGATTGTTACAACAATGCAAGATAAAGTGAAAAAGGTAGCGGATGATGTAAAGGCGCTTGATGTTGAGCGCTCTGTGTTTATCGAAACATCGGATGCACCTTCGATTTATACAGCGGGTAAGGGTAGCTATGTGCAAGAGATGTTTGATTTACTAGGCGCAACTAATGTTGCGAAAGATGGCGGAGACAATTGGTTTGAGATTGATCCAGAAGCTATTGTTAAAGGTAATCCAGATGTAATTATTGTGCAGTATGACTACGTACCTGATATCATCGAAAAAGTAAAAAAACGTGATGGCTTCTCATCAATTGAAGCTGTGAAAAATGACCGTGTGGTTCAAGTTGATGTTGACTCAACAAGCCGTACAGGTCCGCGTTTAGCAGATGGCTTTGAGGAAATCGCGAAAGCCATTTACCCAGAGGCCTTTCAGTAATGAACAAACATCTCGTCGGCTATAGTTTAGCGCTAGTAAGTTTAGTGGTAGTGACATGGCTGGCTGTAAGCATCGGCTCTGTGCGCGTGCCATTGTCAGTACTTTGGCAACCGTCGTCAGCAGACGCCGCTTCAGCGAATATTATATGGAAAATCCGTATGCCACGTGTAATGCTGGCGGGACTTGTAGGGGCAGCACTTGCGATGGCGGGTGCTGCCTTTCAAGGTTTATTAAAGAACCCATTGGCGGATCCATATACGCTAGGTGTGTCTTCGGGCGCAACAGTCGGTGCTGTAATGACAATGTTTTTTGGTTTAACGACAACTACCTTTGGTTTATTTACGCTACCTGTATTTAGTATGCTAGGCGCGCTAGGTGCATTAATTGCAGTGCTTGGCTTTGCGCGATTAGTAGATCGTAGCATGCGTATGGAAACACTGATTTTAACAGGTATTATTGTCAGCGCCTTTTTAAGTTCCGTCATTTCATTAATGATTGCGTTAACAGGTGAGGAGCTTCGTCAAATTTTACACTGGCTAATGGGCAGTGTATCCATGCGTGGCTGGGCTTATGTGCAACTTGTATGGCCATTTTTAGTAATGGGCGGTGGTCTACTATGGTGGAATCGTATGGAGCTCAATGCTTTATTATTTGGCGAAGAACGCGCGCAGCACTTAGGTGTAAATGTTAAACGGAGTAAATGGCAGATTTTAATTGGCGGCTCGATTTTAACAGGTAGTGCTGTAGCCGTCTCAGGCACAATTGGTTTTGTTGGTTTAGTCGTACCTCATATGACGCGCTTATTATTTGGCACAGACCATCGTCACTTATTGCCCTTGTCTATGATTAATGGTGCCACATTATTAATTGGGTGTGATTTAATTGCACGTACAATAATTGCACCTTCCGAATTGCCAATTGGTGTCATTACATCATTTATTGGTGCACCCGTATTTGCCTATATCTTCTTTAAACAACGAAAGCGAGGTCGTGCATAATGCTACGTGTTGAGCAGGTTAGCGGAGGCTATGATAGCAAATTAATTATAGAAAATGTGTCATTTGAAGTGAAGCCTAACACCATGCTTGGCATACTTGGCCCAAATGGTAGTGGCAAATCCACACTTTTAAAAATGATTAGTGGTATTTTGCCAATGACACAAGGTCATGTATATATTGATGGGATAGAGCGCAGTACGTATAAAAGCAAAGCACTCGCACGCAAGATGGCGGTGTTACCACAATTAAATCCACATGCCTTTTCGCATACTGTGCAGGAAACCGTAGCCCTCGGTCGCTACCCGCACCAATCAGGTATCCTTACGACATGGTCGAGTGATGATGAGGAGGCAGTGCAAACAGCAATGGCGCAAACGAGCATTACCCATTATGCTAAACAGTATTTATCCTACTTATCAGGCGGTGAGCAACAGCGCACCTTTATTGCACAAGCACTTGCACAGCAAGCACCGCTCATTTTGCTTGATGAACCAACCAATCATTTAGATTTGGCTCACCAACAACAGGTTATGGAGTTATTGCGCCGTCAAGTGACACAATGTCAACAAAGCGTTGTGAGTATTTTTCATGATATTAATTTAGCTGCATTATATTGCGACGAGTTATTATTATTAAAAGATGGTAAGGTATACGCACACGGTACGCCTAAGCAAGTCATTACGGAGCAAGCCATACAAGCTGTTTACGAGGTGGATGTAGTAAGCTTCACACATCCACTGCGAGATGTACCGCAAATTGCGCTGAAGCCAATTTTATAAAAATTGTGATACACTTTTGACAAAGGAGGGGTTTGCATGAAGCTTTATACAAAGACAGGGGATAAAGGCAAGACAAGTTTAATTGGTGGGCGTGTAGATAAAGATAGCTTGCGCGTGGAGGCCTACGGTACTGTAGACGAATTAAACTCGTTTATTGGCTATGCGGTTACAGATTTAAATGAAGTAACATGTGCCGACATTATTAAAGATTTAGTTATCATTCAGCACGAGCTGTTTGATTGCGGTGGCGACTTAGCTAATGTGATGAAGGAGCGCCACTATAAATTACAAGAGGCATCTATTACGTATTTAGAGGAGCGTATTGATAGTCTATCAGCTGAAGCACCACCACTCGAAAAATTTATTTTACCTGGTGGTACAAAAGGTGCGGCAGCATTGCATATTGCGCGTACAGTAACGCGACGAGCAGAGCGCCAAATGGTCACATTAATGCGTGAAATTGAAGACGTTCATGGATTAATTCAAATTTATTTAAATCGTCTTTCGGATTATTTCTTTGCAGCAGCACGGGCCGTTAATTTCCGTTTACAAGTTGCCGACGTAGAGTATGAGCGTGGCGGACAAGTATTTAAATAAACTGAAAAATCATGCGATGAGCTAAAATCTTTGCATGATTTTTTTTATGCTATACTTCCTTTCGTAAGGATATTTTGTATAATAGAGAAAATAGATACACTTAGCTAACAACTTTCGTTTTGAAAAAATATTCTATATTTTTCGATTGCTTGTTGACTGAATGCTCATTCATCTTTAAAATGAAGATACGGAATAGGAAACACAAAGATTTGGGGGAATATTTACAAAGGGGGAAGAGTGATGAGTCCATTACTTATTGCAAACTGGGTTTTATTCGGCATCGTTGTGTTATACGGTGTTGGACTATTTTTATATTTACTAAAGACGCGCTACCAGTTCGTAAAGTTAGGGAAGAAGGTAGAGTTTGATAATCGTGTGAAAGAACGATTAGCAAGCGTAGTAGAAAACGTCTTCGGTCAAAAGAAATTATTGAAGGATAAAAAGAGTGGTTTAATTCACGTGTTTTTCTTCTATGGTTTCTTACTTGTACAAGTTGGTGCGATTGATTTAATTTGGAAGGGATTAAAGCCAGGCTCTCATTTACCACTGGGTGGCTTATATAATTTCTTCACCTTTTTCCAAGAGCTAGTTGTATTAATGATTTTAGTTGCCGTTGTTTGGGCATTCTATCGTCGTTACGTCGAAAAACTAACACGCTTAAAACGCGGTTGGAAAAATGGTCTCGTATTAATTTTCATTGGTGGTTTAATGGTATCAACATTAATCGCTAATGGTATGGGTATGATTTGGCACGGTCATGAACCGTCATTATATGAGCCAGTTGCATCTGTAATTGCGATGGCATTTAGCTTCTTACCACAAACTGCAGCAGCAACAGTATTTTTTGTAATGTGGTGGGTGCATTTATTAATTTTATTAACATTCCTAGTTTATGTACCGCAATCAAAACACTTCCACTTAATTGCAGGTCCAGTAAATGTATACTTAGGCCGCTTGGATCGTCGTGGCACATTAGAGCCGATTGATTTTTCAGCATTAGAAGAAATGGACGAGGATGCTGAAGAAATGCCGGCAATTGGTGTAGGTAAAATTCAAGACTTCAAGCAAGATCAATTAATTGACCTTTATGCTTGTGTAGAGTGTGGACGTTGTACCAATATGTGTCCAGCAACAGGCACAGGTAAAATGTTGTCACCAATGGATTTAATTATTAAATTACGCGATCACTTAACTAATACAGGTGCAGTTGTAACGAAACAAAAGCCATGGGTGCCTTTTACCGCATTTAAAGGTACAAAAGGTAACCAACTAGCAATGGCAGCAGGTGCTGAAGGTGCAGTGATTGATGATATTTATAGCCCTTCATTAATTGGCGATGTCATTACAGAAGAAGAAATTTGGGCATGTACGACATGCCGTAACTGTGAAGACCAATGTCCTGTAATGAATGAGCATGTGGATAAAATTATTGACCTGCGTCGTTATTTAACGATGACGGAGGGTAAGGTTAACCCAGATGCACAGCGTGCAATGACAAGCATTGAGCGCCAAGGGAATCCATGGGGACTTAACCGCAAAGAAAAAGAAAACTGGCGTGATCTTGACCCAACAGTTTCAATCCCAACAATTAAAGAGCTTAAAAAGTCGGGAGAAGAAATGGAGTACTTATTCTGGGTTGGCTCAATGGGTGCATTTGATAGCCGTTCACAAAAAATCGCTTTAGATTTTGCGCGCTTAATGAATGCAGCAGGCGTAAAGTTTGCGATTTTAGGTAATAAAGAGAAAAACTCTGGCGATACACCGCGCCGCTTAGGTAATGAGTTTTTATTCCAAGAGCTAGCAACTAATAATATTAGTGAGTTTGAGAAGAATGATGTGACAAAAATTGTGACGATTGACCCTCATGCTTATAATATCTTTAAAAATGAGTATAAAGATTTCGGCTGGAGTGGTGAGGTCTATCACCATACCGAGCTATTAGACCAACTTATTTCTGAAGGTCGCTTGCAAATGAACTACGAAGTCAATGAAACGATTGTCTTCCATGATTCGTGTTATTTAGGCCGCTATAATGATGTATATGATCCACCACGCGAAATTTTACGAGGTATTCCAGGGGTTACGCTTGTTGAGATGGATCGAAACCGCGAAACAGGTATGTGCTGTGGCGCAGGTGGTGGTCTAATGTGGATGGAGGAGCATGTTGGTAATCGTATTAACGTAGCGCGTACAGAGCAAGCACTTGAAACAAATGCTTCGGTTATTTCATCAGGCTGTCCATACTGCTTAACAATGTTATCAGATGGTACTAAAGCTAAAGAAGTCGAGGATCAAGTAGGCACATACGATGTAGCAGAGTTACTTGCACGCTCAGTATTTGGTACAGTAAAACCTGTCATTGAAGAAGAAGTAATTGAAGAGGTTCAACCAGTAGAATAAAAGCTAATAAAAAATCGTCCAAGCAATTGGGCGATTTTTTTTATTTACTATTCTCTTTTATCCGTTAATTTGATATGATAATGAAAATCATTATCATTTAAAGGGGAATACTATCAAATGAAACCGTCGATATTTACACGTAGTGTGGCAACAGTAGTTACGAGTGTGATGTTAACAACATCTCTATTACCAATGGCAGCGTCAGCGGAGGGAATTACTGCTCAAGAAACACCGCAACAAGATACTATTCAACAACTCATACAGGCAATTGACAAATTACCTGCGCCTTCAGCTGTACATGTCATTAATGAGCAAGCAATAAATGAAGCTCAGCAACAAGTAGCAATGTTAACAGAGGAACAACGTTTAGCATTGCCTAACTATACTAAATTACAAGCTTTGATTGCAGCACTAGCAACCGTGAAGGTAATGGATAGTATTGATAAGCTACCTGCTGTAAGTTTAGCAAATGCAACAGAAATCCTACAGGTTGAAGCTGCCTATAATGCATTAGCTGATAAGCAAGCTGTGAAAAATGCGGCTAAATTACAAGAAGCGCTAACGCAACTCGCAACAACGCAAAAACCGATTACAGCGTTTGAGCAAGCACTTGCCAAATTTACGGATGCTTCCATTACCAAAGAGGTATTGCTTAAGCTTGAAGAAAGCTACAACGCCTTAAATGAAACGCAACGCCAATATGTTGATCACAACCAGTTAAAACACTGGGCTGAGCTACTTGAGCAAAACCATAAGGCATTAATAACAGCGATTGCAACACTTCCTAAGCCACAGCAAATTACGGTAGCTCATCGTGCACAAATTGAGGAGCTTATGACAACCTTTCATGCATTATCACTCGAACAGCAACAAACGATACCTAATATTTTTATGTTGCTTGCGGCAGATGCAGCGCTAGAAGCAGTAGAGAAATCTTTAGACGTAACAGCCGAACTGGTACAAATGAAAATTGCGCTGTTACCAACTACACCAAGTGTTAAAGACCGTGAGTTGATACTACAAGCGAGAGCATTATATGAGCAATTAACGACGCGTCAAAAGCATGCGGTAAGTAACTACCCAAGATTACTTGAGGCAGAACATGCGTTATTAACACAAGGTGATGCCGTAAGTACATTAGTAGCAGCAATTGCAAAACTTCCAGCTTTAACAAAGCTCAGCATAAAAGAGCAAGCGCTTGTTGAGCAATTAAAGAAAAACTATAATGCATTATCTGCAGCTCAAAAATTAGAGGTAACAAACGCGGCAATTTTATTAGCAGCCGAGCAAAAAATGCAAACGTTAATGGACGCAGATAAAAAAGATAAAATTAAGCCAATCAATGATGCCATTGATAAGATTATTCAAAAAAGCCAACTCACATTAGCTGATGAAGGTAAGATTGCAGATATTCGGAGCGCATTAAGTAGTTTAACGAGCGAACAACTAATACAAGTTAAAAATCTTGATAAATTTAAAAAGCTTGAGGAGCAAATGGTTAGCACTAAAACAAAAATCCGTAAAATTATAGCAGATATTGCGGCACTGCCAGCTGTCGAAAAAATTACAGTGAAAGATGATGCCACAGTACAGGCCATTCGTAAATCACTAGGTGGGCTATCTACTGTACAACGTGAGGATATTTGGAATTATACAAAACTTGTGGCAATTGAAGATGCCATTCATATTTTAAAAATGACACCACAAGCTCAACACGTATTTCAAGCAATTGAAAAACTACCAGTTGTAGGGCAAATTCGTTTGGTGGACGAATCGCAAGTATTAGCAGTTCAATCAGATTATGAGCAACTTGCCTTAGGTGAGCGCATTATGATTACGAACTACCAAAAGCTATTAGAAGCGGGCAAGCAAATTATTACGTTAAAACAACAGCAAGCGCCTAAAGGCTTTGAGCATGCTTTTACGACATCTAAGGGGATTTCGTCTTTAAAGGAAATTGCAGAAACACATACCTTATATTTAACGACGAGCGCTTTAAAAACGATTGATATTGCTTTAGCGCCAGAGTTTATTGCAGCAGTGAAGGCACATAATTATGAGCAAGTAAGCATCACGACAGCAACAGGTGTGGTGATTGATGTGCCACTAGCTGTATTTCGTAGCCAGTTGCGTAAAACATCTACACTATTAATTACTAAAAAAGAAACCGTAGTAGCTAATCGTCCAGCTGTAATGATTGAGTTAAGTGAACGTACACAAAGTGGTAAAGTAGAGCCGCTCAACTTAGCCAATAAAGCGATTAAGGTACGCGTACCATTAGCAGTGTTCCAAACATTTAATCAAAATGGGGCGTTATTAATGGTTAAGGAAGATGGCTTTGTACCTGTTATGCATCGTGTAGTGAATGATGTTGTAGAAATCCAGCTACAAGCAAATGGACATTACATTTATTCGACAGAGTGGGTGAGCTTCCATGATGTAGCGCAACATCCTGATGCGATAGCAGTCGAAAAATTAGCTACGCGTCATATTATTAAAGGTGTAACACCAGCTACCTTTGCACCTAATAAAAAAATTACACGAGCGCAGTTTGGCGCGATGATTGCCAGAGCGCTGCATTTAACAGCCCATGAGCAAACGGTTTATGAAGATGTAAAGGGGCAATGGTATGAGCGTGATATTCAAGCATTATATGAAGCGGGCATTACGAAGTCTACGGGTGATTATCAGCCTAATGCTTTATTAACACGACAACATGCGGCAGTGTTTATGGCGCGTGTATTAGCTTATACAGGGCAACAAATCGAGGCTAAGCAGTCTTCAAGTTATATTGACCAGCAAGCGATTGGTAAAGATTATGTAGCCGCAGTTGCACTATTAAAAGAGTTAAATATTATGGGTGGTCGTCCTGACAATACATTTGGTCCGCAAGAAAACCTCACACGCATTCAAATGGCGAAGATTTTATACCGCACAATGCTAGAGGCAAAACTCTTATAAGTAGTAAGCACAGCACATCATGGATGCTGTGCTTTTTTTGTGCAAATTATTAGAAAATACTATACAAGGTGATTAAAGACGTATAAAATGACGCTAGTGAGAAGTATTTGTATTTAATGAAGAATATTTGCATTGCATTCGTAGAATAACTTCGGTAAAATGAGATATAGGCTAGTTGAGCGAGCGTTCAGTCGTGCTAGCTAACAGCATTATTAATAGACAAGGGGTGGGAGATTTGGGTAAAACAGTTATTGTTGATGGAGCGCGTACAGCATTCGGCAAGATGGGTGGCGCACTAAGCTCTTTAACAGCAAGTGATTTAGGTGCAGCAGCAATTAAAGGGGCATTACATAAAGCAAATGTTGAAGCGAAGGATGTTGGCGAGGTCATTATTGGTACTGTGTTACAGGCAGGGCAAGGGCAAATCCCGTCACGTCAAGCAGCAACAAAGGCGGGTATTCCGTGGGAAGTAAAAACAGAAACAATTAATAAAGTATGTGCATCAGGCTTACGTAGTGTAACGCTAGCAGACCAAATTATTCGTTTAGGCGAAGAAGAAGTTATTGTAGCTGGCGGCATGGAGTCAATGTCAAATGCACCGTACTACTCACTGAATGCGCGTCAAGGCTTACGAATGGGCGATGCAACACTAGTAGACGGCATGATTTATGATGGGCTTTCTTGTTCATTTAGTCCACAACGTGTGCATATGGGCACATATGGCAACTCGACAGCCACAAAATTTGATTTAACTCGTGAAGCACAGGATGAGTGGGCAGTACGTAGTCATAAGTTAGCACATGAGGCGATTACGACAGGTAAATTTGCTGAAGAAATTATTAAAGTAGAAGTGCCACAGCGTAAAGGTGACCCTGTAATTGTAGAGCAGGATGAGGCAGTGCGACCTACAACAACTGTAGAGACGCTAGCAAAATTGCGCCCAGCTTTTGATAAGGACGGCACAATTACAGCGGGTAACGCACCAGGGGTAAATGATGGTGCAGCAGCACTTGTATTAATGAGTGAGGAGCGTGCTAAAGCAGAGGGACGTGCACCACTTGCTTATATTGTAGGGCATGCTGAAGTTGGCGTAGCGCCTGAAGATTTCCCGCAGACGCCAGGTCTTGTTATTAACGAGCTTTTACAAAAGACTGACACTACGATTGAGGACATTGAGCTTGTTGAGATTAATGAGGCTTTTGCGGCAGTAGCGCTTGTAAGTAATCAAATTGCAGGCTTACCAGCAGACAAAGTTAATGTTAACGGCGGCGCAGTAGCACTAGGTCATCCGATTGGTGCATCAGGGGCACGTATTATTTTAACTTTAGCTTATGAGTTACAACGTCGAGGCGGCGGTAAAGGGATCGCAGCCATTTGTTCTGGGGGAGGACAAGGCGACGCAATTATGATTGAAGTACCACAAGGGGGAGCACAATGAATATACAAAAAGTGATGGTTATCGGAGCAGGACAAATGGGGGCAGGTATTGCGCAAGTATGTGCGCAAGCTGGGTTTGATGTGAAGCTGAACGATATGAAACAAGAGTTTTATGAGCGCGGCATTGGCGTTATTACAAAAAACTTAACGCGTGACGTGGAAAAAGGTCGCAAAACTGAGGAAGAAAAAGCGGCCGTATTAGGACGCATCACAATGTCACTTGATATAAAGGATGCACATGATGTGGATATTATTATTGAAGCGGCTGTAGAAAATATGGAGATTAAACAATCCATCTTTAAACAGTTAGATGAAATTGCACCTAAACATGCTATTTTAGCAACAAATACATCGTCATTACCAATTACAGAAATTGCGGCAGTTACGAATCGCCCAGCGCAAGTTATCGGTATGCATTATATGAATCCAGTGCCAGTCATGAAGCTAGTTGAGATTATTCGTGGCTTAGCAACAACAGACGAAGTCTATCAAGCAGTAGAAGATATGACAAAAAAATTAGAGAAGACACCAGTTGAAGTAAATGACTTCCCTGGCTTTATCTCTAACCGTATTTTACTACCTATGATTAATGAGGCAGTTTATGCGTTATATGAGGGCGTAGCAACAAAAGAAGCGATTGATGATGTGATGAAGCTAGGTATGAATCACCCAATGGGACCATTAACATTAGCTGATTTCATTGGCTTAGATACATGTCTTTCTATTATGGAAGTGCTACATGAGGGACTTGGCGATAGCAAATACCGTCCATGCCCATTACTGCGCAAGTACGTAGCAGCAGGTTGGTTAGGTAAAAAATCAGGTCGTGGCTTTTACGTTTACGAATAAGGAGAGAGTACAGTGAATTTACAATTTACAGAAGAACAACGCATGATGCGTGACATGGTACGTAACTTTGCACAAAAGGAAATTGCACCTTTCGTAGAACGTATGGAAGCTGGCGAATTTCCGCGCGAGATTTTAAAGAAAATGGGCGAGCTGGGCTTAATGGGTATTACAGTACCTGAAGCATACGGCGGTACAAATATGGACTTTACTTCATATATTATTGCGATTAATGAGTTATCACGTGTAAGCGCAGTAGTAGGTGTTATTTTATCCGTCCATACATCAGTAGGTACTAACCCTATCCTTTATTTTGGTAATGAAGAACAAAAGCAAAAGTATGTGCCTAAGCTAGCAGCTGGTGAGTACCTTGGCGCATTTTGTTTAACAGAGCCAAGCGCAGGCTCTGACGCAGGTTCCTTAAAATCTAAAGCGGTAAAAGATGGCGATGCTTATATTATTAATGGCTCAAAAGTATTTATTACAAATGGTGGCGAGGCTGATGTGTACATTGTCTTTGCGGTAACAGATCCAACAAAAGGCTCGTATGGCATCTCAGCATTTATTGTTGAAAAGGGTACAGAGGGCTTGGTCATTGGTAAGGACGAAGAAAAAATGGGCTTACATGGCTCACGTACTGTGCAGTTAACGTTTGATAATATGCGTGTACCTGCAGAAAACCTACTAGGTGCAGAAGGTGAAGGATTTAAAATTGCGATGGCTAATCTTGATGTGGGGCGTATTGGTATTGCGGCGCAGTCATTAGGTATTGCAGAGGCAGCACTTGAAGCAGCAACAGGCTATGCTAAGGAGCGCGTACAGTTTGGTAAACCAATTGCTGTACAACAAGGGGTTGGCTTTAAATTAGCAGATATGGCTACAGCTGTAGAGGCATCAAAATTACTTGTTTACCGTGCAGCTAATTTACGTGCAGAAGGTAAAAACTGTGGGCAAGAGGCATCAATGGCTAAGCTATTCGCTTCGAAAACAGCAGTAGATACAGCAATTGAAGCAGTGCAAGTATTTGGTGGGTACGGTTATACAAAAGATTACCCAGTAGAGCGTTACTTCCGTGATGCAAAGGTTACGGAAATCTACGAAGGTACGTCTGAGATTCAACGACTTGTTATTGGTAAACATATGCTTTCAAAATAAAAACAAAAAAAGGGGATAGAACGATGAACTTTCAATTATCAGAAGAACATGAAATGCTACGTAAAATGGTGCGCGAATTTGCACTAGAGCAAGTTGCGCCAACAGCGGCTGAGCGCGATGAAAACGAAACATTTGATATGAACATTTTTAAACAAATGGCTGAACTTGGGTTAACAGGTATCCCTTGGCCAGAGGAGTACGGTGGTGCAGGTATGGACTACCTTGCTTACGTCATTACGATTGAAGAGTTATCACGCGTTTGTGCATCCACAGGCGTTGTATTATCGGCGCACACATCATTAGCGGGCTGGCCGATTTATAAATATGGTAATGAAGAACAAAAGCAAAAATACTTACGTCCAATGGCTGAAGGTGAAAAAGTAGGTGCTTACGGTTTAACAGAGCCAGCATCAGGTAGTGACGCAGGCGGCATGAAAACAACAGCTAAATTAGATGGTGACGATTATGTATTAAATGGCTCGAAAATCTTTATTACAAACGGTGGTATTGCAGACACATATGTAGTATTTGCGGTAACAGACCCAACATCTAAACATAATGGTACAAGTGCATTTATCGTCGAAGCGGATACACCAGGCTTTGCGGTAGGTAAAAAAGAACAGAAACTCGGCATTCGTTCTTCACCAACAACTGAAATTATGTTTGATAATTGCCGCGTACCAAAGGAAAATCTGCTAGGTAAAGAGGGCGAAGGCTTTATTATCGCGATGAAGACGCTAGACGGTGGACGTAATGGTATTGCTGCACAAGCAGTAGGTATTGCACAGGGCGCACTCGACGCAGCTGTGGGCTATGCTAAAGAGCGTGTGCAATTTGGTAAACCAATTGCCGCGCAACAAGGGGTTTCATTTAAGTTAGCAGATATGGCAACACAAACAGAGGCATCACGTTTGTTAACGTATCAAGCAGCTTGGTTAGAATCAAACGATCTTCCTTATGGTAAAGCTTCGGCGATGGCTAAATTATTAGCAGGAGATACGGCGATGAAGGTAACGACTGAGGCAGTACAAGTTTACGGTGGCTATGGCTATACTAAAGACTACCCAGTTGAGCGTTATATGCGCGATGCTAAAATCACACAAATTTATGAAGGAACGCAAGAGATTCAACGCTTAGTTATCTCGCGTATGCTTACAAAGTAATTTATGACAGATAAGCTTAATAAAGTTGTAGTAGAGTCATCTGTTAAAGATGAGAGTTTAATTGCTATTCGCCGTAAGCAAATGATTCAAGGCGCAATCAAGCTCTTTAAAGAAAAGGGCTTTCACCGCGCTACTACGCGAGAAATCGCGAAAGAAGCAGGCTTTAGTATTGGGACGTTGTATGAGTATATTCGGTCGAAGGAAGACGTGCTTTACCTTGTGTGCGACAGCATATTTAACGAGGTAATGACACAACTTGCCGAGTTTCCGACTAGCTCAGGTACGTTAAACGAATTAAAAGGGGCAATTCGTCAATACTTTATGTTAATTGATGGCATGGTGGATGAGTTTACGATTATGTATCAAGAGACAAAGTCGCTAAAAAAAGAAGCATTGGTTTATGTTTTTTCGAAAGAATTTGAAATGGTCGCGATTTTTGAAGGCATTTTGAAAAATTGCGTAGATGCAGGGGAGCTTACATTAAATGAGCAACAAATCCATCTCGCAGCGAATAATATTGTGGTGCAAGGGCAAAGTTGGGCGTTCCGTAAATGGGCGCTCCACCCTCATCACACCATTGATTCGTTTATTGAAATGCAGACAACAATGTTTATTCAGGGGATTAAGGGATTTGCTTAACCATTTATAAAGAGGATGGGGGATATTGTTATGACACAAGAAAAAGTAGTGTATCGTCCGAATAATCACGTACGCTTTGTTACAGCATCAAGTCTTTTTGATGGGCATGATGCTTCTATTAATATTATGCGACGTATTTTACAGGCGAGTGGCTCAGAAGTCATTCACTTAGGGCATAACCGTTCAGTTGAGGAAGTCGTAAATGCAGCAATCCAAGAGGATGCACAGGGCATTGCGATTTCTTCTTATCAAGGGGGGCATATTGAGTACTTTAAGTACATGCATGATTTATTAAATGAGCGAGGTGCACCTCACGTTAAGATTTGGGGTGGCGGTGGTGGTGTTATTTTACCTAAAGAGATTAAAGAGCTAGAGGATTACGGCATCGCGGGTATTTTTTCGCCAGAGGATGGGCGTAAGCTTGGCTTGCAAGGTATGATTAATCACCAAATTGAAGAGAGTGACTTCTCTACAATTGAAGATGCAGATTATATTGGTTTACTCGATAAGCTGACGACAACAACGCCAGAAGTATTGGCTAAACTTATTACAATTGCAGAAGAAGTAAAAAGCGACGAAGCAAAGCAACTGATTGAGGAAGCGCGCCAACGCTCGAAAAACACGCCCGTTTTAGGTATTACAGGTACCGGTGGGGCAGGTAAATCGTCTCTAACAGATGAATTGATTCGTCGATTCCTACGTGAGTTCCCAGATAAAAAGGTTGCCATCCTTTCTGTGGACCCAACAAAACAAAAAACGGGTGGTGCGCTGTTAGGCGACCGTATCCGTATGAATGCTATTTTTAACAATCGCGTATACATGCGTAGCTTGGCTACACGTGGTTCCCGCACGGAACTTTCGTCATCAATTGGTGACGTACTGGATATTGTAAAAACAGCAGGCTATGACTTAATTATCGTTGAAACGAGTGGTATAGGTCAAGGGGATGCAGAAATCACCAACTATACTGATATTTCGATGTATGTTATGACATCAGAGTTCGGTGCGCCGACACAATTAGAGAAAATTGACATGATTGACTACGCAGATTTAATTGCGATTAATAAATTTGAACGTAAGGGTTCGGAGGATGCTAAGCGTCAAGTACAAAAGCAATACCAACGCTCACGAGAGCTATGGGAAGCAGATTTAGATGATATGCCTGTGTATGGTACGATTGCTAGCCAGTTTAATGATAAAGGCACAAACACATTGTTTGCGGCCATTGTTCATGTGTTAAATGAAAAAGCTGGTACAGACTGGGAAACATCCTATGCAGCTTCAGCTAAAACACAAAAGCAAGACGTGATTATTCCAAATGATCGTCGCTATTATTTACGTGAGATTACAGATACTGTGCGTAACTATCATAAAAATTCGGAGCAACAAGTTGTGCTTGCGCGTCGCTTGTTCCAATTAGAGGGTGCGCTTGAGGCAGTAAAAGAAAAAACGCAAGACGATGCATTAATGGCTTCATTAAGTTCACTGGCTGATGGAGTGCGTGACGAATTGTCAGCTGAGTCAAAACGTATTTTAGCTAACTGGGAGACCTTGAAGGAAGCTTATCGTCAAGACGAGTTTGTCATGAAGATTCGTGATAAGGAAATCCGTACAGTGCTGAAGACAAAAAGTTTAGCAGGTACAAAGATTCCAAAAGTGTCACTGCCTAACTACAAAGATTATGGCGAAATTTTGAGCTGGGTATACCGTGAAAACGTTCCTGGGGAGTTTCCTTATACAGGGGGCGTATTCCAATTTAAACGTGAGGGCGAGGATCCTAAGCGCCAATTCGCGGGTGAGGGAACGCCAGAGCGTACGAATCGTCGCTTCCACTACTTGTCTAAGGATGACGATGCGAAACGTTTATCAACAGCGTTTGACTCTGTAACACTTTACGGCGAAGACCCAGACCACCGTCCTGATATTTACGGTAAAGTTGGTGAGTCAGGCGTAAGCATTTGTACGTTAGAGGATATGAAAAAGCTATACGATGGTTTTGATTTATGTGCGCCATCAACATCAGTATCCATGACAATCAACGGTCCAGCGCCAATTATTTTAGCGATGTTTATGAATGCAGCGATTGACCAACAAGTGAAAAAGCAAGAGGACGCACTAGGTCGTACTTTAACGCTAGAGGAGTTTACTAGCGTACGCGAGCAAACACTACAAGTTGTACGTGGTACAGTGCAAGCTGATATTTTAAAAGAAGATCAAGGGCAAAACACATGTATCTTCTCAACAGAATTTGCCCTACGTTTAATGGGCGATATCCAGCAGTATTTTATTGACCATAAAGTACGTAATTATTATTCAGTATCAATTTCGGGCTATCATATTGCCGAAGCGGGCGCAAATCCCATTTCGCAATTAGCCTTTACGCTAGCGAATGGTTTTACGTATGTGGAGTATTATTTAAGCCGTGGCATGAATATTGACGACTTTGCGCCAAACCTATCATTCTTCTTCTCAAATGGTTTAGACCCAGAGTATTCGGTTATTGGTCGTGTGGCTCGTCGTATTTGGGCAGTAGTAATGCGTGATAAGTACGGGGCAAATGAGCGTTCACAAAAATTAAAGTATCACATTCAAACATCAGGTCGAAGCCTGCACGCGCAGGAGATTGACTTTAATGATATTCGTACGACACTTCAAGCTTTAATGGCACTACATGATAACTGTAACTCACTACACACAAATGCGTATGATGAGGCAATTACTACGCCAACAGAAGAGTCTGTCCGTCGTGCAATGGCCATTCAAATGATTATTACGAAAGAGCATGGCTTAACAAAAAATGAAAACCCACTACAAGGTGCATTCATTATTGAAGAGTTAACAGAGTTAGTAGAAAACGCAGTGCTTGAAGAATTTGACCGTATTAATGACCGTGGTGGCGTGTTAGGTGCAATGGAAACGCAGTACCAACGCGGTAAAATCCAAGAGGAGTCGATGCATTACGAAATGCTGAAGCACTCAGGTGAGTTACCAATCATTGGTGTTAATACGTACCTTAATCCTAACCCACCGTCAGATGATGCGATTGATAGCATGGAGATTGCGCGTGCTTCAAAAGAGGAGAAGGAAGCACAAATTACTAATCTGCAAGCCTTCCAAGCGAAGCATCAAACAGAAGCGGAAGCGGCAATTGAACGATTGCAACATGCAGCTGTAACAGGTGGCAATATTTTTGCGGAGCTTATGCAAACTGTACAAGTAGCAAGCTTAGGGCAAATCACGCGCGCACTTTACGAAGTGGGCGGGCAATACCGACGCAATATGTAAACAAGTAAGAGGTCGCTTAGGCGACCTCTGTTTTTTGTGAAAAAAATGTGTGCAGACAGGAAGTTATTTGAATTTGATTAGAAACATTCGCTATACTGAAGCAAAGAGGTGATAGCGTGTTTAAAAAAGTAGTGTCGTACGGCATAATTTTAGTTTTATTAGTCGTAATTACGGCAATTTATAACGACCAGCTTGCATCAATTCCATTATTGGTATTGTCAGCGTATTTATTTTTTTTAGGCACGCGTCAAATGTGGCGTTTAAAAAAACGTAAATTGTAAGTAGCCATTGCGATGAGATATTGTATATAATGAGTATTATGCTTAACCGCGTAAGTAGCAGAGGCTGCTTACAAGTGGGCGAATTGAAAGGACGTGCATGAAAGTGGATTTTCGTAAAATGACAAAACACCAAATCGCAGAAGAATCTTTAGTGGACTTAGCGTTTGCGATTTTAACAGAAAAACATAGTTCAATGAGTTTAGAAGCGTTAACAAGTGAGCTTCAAAAAATAAAAGGTTACACGAATGCAGAAATGAAAGCACGCATTCAACAATTTTATACAGACTTAAACATTGATGGACGCTTCCTACTTAACCAAGAGGATGGCTGGGGCTTACGTGAATGGTATAAAGTAGAGCAAATCGAAGAAGAAACAGCACCATCTGTAAAAATCCGTAAGAAAAAATCAAAAGCTGCTAAAGAAGATGACTTTGATGATGTGGAAGAGCTTGAAGCAGAAGAAGCACTTATCTTTGAAGATGAGCTAGAAGACGAAGAGGACGACGAAGAAGAGGAAGAAAGCTTAGTTGATCCTGTTGGCTTTGGCAAGGACGAAGAAGAGTTAGAAGAAGAGGAAGAGCTTGATGAGGAAGAAGTTGTGGAAGAAGTAATCATCGAGGACGAAGAGTTTGACTTAGGCGAGGAAGATGAAGAAGAGGACGACGAAGACGAAGAATAATTCTTGACATATTTTTCGGTAACGTATACTCTTTTACTTGGGCTCCTAAAAAGGAGATTGACCGTATAAGTGATACGCTTCCCCTGCGCATATGCAGAGGAAGCGTTTTTTATTTTTTATAAATATAAGGAGGCATTTGTAATGACAAAGTATATTTTCGTAACGGGTGGCGTGGTGTCGTCACTTGGTAAAGGTATTGTCGCTGCATCATTAGGACGTTTACTAAAAAATCGTGGGTTAGAGGTAACAATTCAAAAGTTTGATCCTTATATTAATATTGACCCAGGCACAATGAGCCCATACCAACATGGTGAGGTTTTTGTGACAGATGACGGTGCTGAGGCTGACTTAGACTTAGGTCACTACGAGCGCTTCATTGATATTAATTTAGGTAAGCACTCAACGGTAACATCAGGACGTGTATACCAAACCGTATTAAATAAAGAGCGTCGCGGTGATTATAATGGCGGTACAGTACAGGTTATTCCGCATATTACAAACGAAATTAAAGACCGCATCCAACGTGCAGGTCGCGAAACAAATGCTGATGTTGTAATTACAGAAGTTGGCGGTACAGTAGGTGACATCGAGTCACTACCATTCCTAGAGGCCATTCGTCAAATGCGTACGAACTTAGGTCACAACAACGTAATGTACATCCACTGTACATTAATCCCGTACATTAAAGCAGCGGGCGAACTAAAAACAAAACCAACACAACACTCTGTAAAAGAGTTGCGTTCACTTGGTATCCAACCAAACATTATTGTGGTGCGTACAGAGCAAGAAGTACCAGAAGAAATGAAAGAAAAGTTAGCGTTATTCTGTGACGTACAAAAGCACGAAATTATTGAGTCCCGTGACGTTGAGCATTTATATGAAGTACCACTTAACTTACACAAACAAGATTTAGACGATATCGTACTTGACCACTTTGGCCTAAAAGCGCCAGAAGCAGACATGGAAGATTGGAAAAAGCTTGTGGAAGTTGTGAAAAACTTACATGGTAAAACAAAAATCGCACTTGTTGGTAAATACGTTGAGTTACAAGATGCGTATATTTCAGTAGTAGAAGCAATGCGCCATGCAGGCTATGCGTTTGATACAGACGTAGAGATTGACTGGATCAATGCTGAAGAAGTAACAGCAGACAATGTAAAAGAAATGATTGGCGAGGCTGATGGTATTATCGTCCCTGGTGGCTTTGGTGACCGCGGGGTTGAAGGTAAAATCGAAGCAATCCGTTTTGCACGTGAGAACAATGTACCATTCCTAGGCATTTGTTTAGGTATGCAATTAGCTACAGTCGAGTTTGCACGTAATGTGTTAAAATTAGAAGGTGCTCACTCAACAGAGCTAGATAAAGACACAACGTACCCAATTATTGATATTTTACCAGACAAAAAAGAAGACGATGATTTAGGCGGCACACTGCGTCTTGGCTTATACCCATGTAAATTAAAAGACGGCACACAAGCACACGCTTCATACGATAGCGATTTAATCTATGAGCGTCACCGTCACCGTTATGAGTTTAATAATGAATACCGCGAGGCAATGGAAGCAGAGGGCTTAGTATTCTCAGGCGTTAGCCTGACAATAAATTAGTCGAAATCGTAGAAATCCCAACAAATGATTTCTTCGTAGCTGCACAATTCCACCCAGAGTTTGTGTCACGTCCAAATCGTCCACAACCACTATTCCGTGATTTCATCCAAGCAACATTAAAATAAAATTTTGTAGCCTGAAAGTGTAGCAGTACATTTTCGGGCTTTTTTTGAAACTAAATGTTGAGTGAACCGTATAGCAATAAGAGACAATTAATAGAAAAGAGGCTAACTATGAATAATAAAAAGATTTTTGCGATGGCAATGACTGCGGCGCTAGCAACAAGTGCCATTGTAGTTGTACCAGAAGCAAACGCAGCACCTAAGAAGTTTAAAGATGTTGATGCTAAGGCAGAGTACGGACAAGCCATTGCTAATTTAGTAGAGCGCGGTGTTGTTAAAGGTTATGCAGACGGCACATTCCGCCCGCATCAAGCAATTACACGTGGACAATCAGCAAAAATGCTAGCTAATATGTTAGCGCTTGATACAGAGGACGTTGTAAATCCTGAGTATAAAGATGTTGCCGAAACAAATGAATACTACGGCGCAATTGCAGCACTTACAGAGGTAGACGTATTTAGCGGCTATGCGGATGGTTCATTCCGTCCAAACGAAGCGATTACACGTGAGCAACTTGCTAAAATGTTAACGACAGCGTATGCGCTAATGGCACCAAATGGTACAACGTTACCGTTTAAAGATGTGTTAGTACATACAGAGGCGTACGACAATGTTGCAGCGCTTTACCACTATGGTATTACAAAGGGGCAAAGCCCAACAGAGTTTGGTCTGCGTAACAGCGTAACACGCGCGCAATTTGCATTATTTACAACGCGTACTGAACAAATGCTAGAAAACCGTATTCAAGCAAAAATTACTGCGGACGAACTAAACGCAACGATTATCGAAGCAACTTATACAGAAGAAAACCATCCTGAGACAGGTGAAGAAATTTTCGCTCTACATGAGGACGGCGAAACAATTGGTATTGAGGCCATCTCTGAAGGTAAGGGCATGATTATTGTCAGCGGCTCTAACGTAACAGAGGAAGAAGACTATGAAGTAGTTACACAGAAAAAATATATCGTAGAGGTAACGAAAAAAGCAGATAAGCTAGTGGTCACATTAACAGAGTCAACTGAAGTAACACCAACAGAGATTTCAGTTGAAGAAGAAGCGCTTGGCTTTGAACCAAAACATATCGAAATTATGAGCTTAGATGGTAAGGTTTTAGACCCAACAATGTATACGTACGAAAAAAATACATTTGAAGTAATTGAAGGCGAAGAAATCGAAGAACCAGAAACAGCTTCTTATACGCTAACAATGAAAGCGGCAGGCGCTTATATTGCAACATTTAGCGATGATGAGGGCAACTCACGTCGTTTAGGTTTAGCAATTAGCGAAAGCGATTTTTCTTTCGTAGCAATGAATGTTATCGAAAAAAATGAAGTACTTGTCAGCCAAGATGAAATTGGTTTTAATGTACGTGATATGTATGTTGAGCAATTTACAGCAGGTCTTGCGAAAGATAAAATTGTACACACACAATTAGCGAATGACGGTGTTAAAATTACACGCGCTGCAGAGGGTAATGGCTTATTCTCGATTCGCTTAACAGGTAACGACGATGAGAGCATTTATGTGCATGGCTTTATGTATGAGCTTGCTGGTATTACCACAATTGAGTATATGGTAGTAACGAGTGAGGAAATGGATGAGCTACAAAATTTATTACAATCTTTAGGTGGCGGTGACTTAGGCGGTCTTGCTGGCCTTGAAGGATTAATGTAAAATAAAAAATCTCGACATTAGCCATAAGCTGATGTCGAGATTTTTTTATTCACCTGCAAGCATTTCGTCGTAGCTTAGCTTAATAGCTTCATAGGCAAATAATGCAGCAAATAAGTCAGGCTGTACTAAGCGCTCACCTGTTTCACTTGGGATTAGACCACCACGTACATGTAAGTTAACATAGGTGTAGGCTTCTTCGAATAATGTATTCGATGGATTTTTTTTATTTTCACTTGCTACAACAGCAAATGGTACGCTTAATGTAGCAGCTACGGCAATCGCAGCCTCATCCGTTGCAAGTGGTGTAAAAATACAAACGCGGTCAGCCGGCGTTAGCTCGCTAACGTCTGTTAGGTTACGCACTTTAGCGAATGGTTCAAGCTCGTTACTTGCGTGTGTAAGGATAGCTTCAAACTCACCAAAACATGCAAAATACACATGCCCTTCACCAATAGCAGCTTGTGCAAGTAGACGCGCTGTATCTTCAATGTTTTCTTCTTCTGCATTACCAAGGCGTTGAAATAGCCCTTGCAGTTGTGTCGTTAATATTTTTAACATGTTGTCACCTCGCTAACATTATAAGTGAAAACGAAAAGAATGTATTGTATTATGGAGGGAAAGTAAGCAGGTAATTTTAGCAAATACTAGGAGGGATTTTGTGTGCAATTTACTTATCGTGGACGATCAAGAGGGAATTAGATTATTATTGCGCGAAGTTTTTAAGCAAGATGGTTACTGTACGCACCTCGCCGCAAGTGGCGTAGAGGCATTAGCAATTGTAGAAACATACATACCAGATTGTGTTTTACTCGACATGCGTATCCCAGGCATGGATGGCATAACAATATTAAGCAAGTTGCGCGAGTTGTTCCCAAATTTACCAATAATCATGATGACTGCTTACGGAGAAGTCACCGAAATTGAAAAGACGAAGCGGCTCGGAGCAGTCGCACATTTTACAAAACCATTCAATATTTTCGAAATTCGCGCTACTGTTAACAAAATATTACTAGGTTAGTTGTTCAAGCAGTAGCATACATATTCGCTTTTTGTTATGATTAGATGGAATATTTCTCACGAAAAATATCGTTAATCCTAAGGAGGATTTTATTCATGGCATTAGTATCAATGAAAGAAATGTTAATCAAAGCAAAAGAGGAAAAGTACGCAGTAGGGCAATACAATATTAATAACTTAGAATTTACGCAAGCGATTTTATTAGCAGCACAAGAAGAAAAATCACCAGTAATCCTTGGTGTTTCTGAAGGCGCAGCAAAATATATGGGCGGCTTCGTATCAGTTGTTTATATGGTAAAAGGCTTAATTGAGAGCTATGGTATTACAGTGCCTGTTGCTATTCACTTAGACCATGGTTCTAGCTTTGATAAATGTAAAGAAGCAATTGACGCTGGCTTCACTTCAGTAATGATTGATGCTTCTCACCACCCATTTGAAGAAAATATCGAAATCACATCTCAAGTTGTAGAATACGCACACGCTAAAGGCGTTTCTGTAGAAGCAGAGCTTGGCACAGTTGGTGGCGATGAAGATGGTGTAACAGGTGGTATTATTTATGCTGACCCAGAAGAATGCCGTAAAATGGTTGCTGAAACAGCAATCGACTGCCTAGCACCAGCATTAGGTTCAGTACACGGACCATATAAAGGTGAACCAAACCTAGGTTTTAAAGAGATGGAAGAAATCTCAAACTTAGCTGACCTACCATTAGTATTACATGGCGGTACAGGTATCCCGACAAAAGATATCCAACGCTCAATCTCTTTAGGTACAGCAAAAATTAACGTAAATACAGAAAACCAAATCGCAGCAACAAAAGTAGTGCGTGAAGTATTAGCAAACGACACTAAAGTTTACGACCCACGTAAATACTTAGCACCAGCTCGCGAAGCAATCAAAACAACAGTAATCGGTAAAATGCGCGAATTCGGTAGCTCACAAAAGGCATAAAGAAAAGCAGAGGGCACTGTTCTCAAACCAGCACGTTGGAGGGAGTCGGCCTGTGTGCTCGTCACACAGAGCAGTCACCCGAAACGTGACAGGTTTGAAGTGCCAGCCGCTAGCCAAAAAAGAAAAGCAAAATGCGCTGTTCTCACACCGTAAGCGTTGGAGAAGGGCAGCCTGTGTGTTTGTCGCACAGAGCTGACATTCGAAACGCCAAGGAGTGAAGCGCATGTCGCTAGCCAAAAGAAAAGCAGAATGCGCTGTTTTCACACTGAGGCATTATTTACAGTAGTGCCTTTGCTGTGAGAGTAGTGTCATTACATTTACACAGATTCTGAGTGCATACAGGAGAGGCAATACTGCTTCTCTTGTTTTCAAGTGAAATGGAGGTAAGTATAATGAAGTTTTTTATTGATACAGCTAATTTTGACCATATTAAAGAGGCGCATAGCTGGGGTATTATTGATGGTGTTACCACAAACCCGTCACTTGTAGCGAAAGAAAAAGACATTTCATTTCACGAGCGTTTAAAAGATATTGCGACACTCGTTGACGGTTCAGTGAGCGGAGAGGTTATTGCCCTTGACGCACAGGGTATGATTGAAGAAGGACTTGAGCTTTCTAAAATTGCCCCAAATATTACAGTGAAATTGCCAATGACAAAGGCAGGCTTAACAGCATGTCGTTATTTTGCAGACAAAGGCATTTCGACGAATGTCACATTAGTTTTTAGCGCAAACCAAGCACTGCTAGCTGCTCGTGCAGGAGCTACGTATGTGTCACCATTTATTGGACGCCTTGATGATATTGGTCAAGACGGTGCACAATTAATTGAGGATATTGCGACAATGTTTGCCATTCATAACATTGATACACAGATTATTGCAGCATCGATTCGTCATCCGCAGCACATTCAAGCAGCGGCGATGGCAGGTGCGCATATTGCGACAACACCATTTAATGTATTGGAGCAGCTATTTAGCCACCCACTTACAGACAAAGGGATTGCAGCATTTTTATCAGATTGGGATAAGCGTCAAGGGAAATAAGAGGAAGTACATTCCGCTATTGTGGGTGAACTTCCATTGCTAAGGAGAAATAAAATGGATGTATATAAAATTACAGGTGAAAATCGCCTGAAGGGTACCATTAAGGTAAGTGGAGCAAAAAATAGCGCTGTCGCTTTAATACCTGCCACGATTTTAGCCAATTCACCCGTAACAATTGGCGGTATTCCTGAGATTTCAGACGCGTGGGCATTAAAGGATTTACTAGAGGAGTTTGGCGGTAAGGTGCTATTTCAAAATGGCGTAATGACCGTCGACCCGACAGACATGGTTGCGCTACCACTACCTAATGGTAACGTCAAACGCTTACGTGCCTCGTATTATTTAATGGGCGCGATGTTAGGGCGCTTTAAAAAAGCTGTAATTGGTTTACCAGGCGGTTGTTTTTTAGGGCCACGCCCAATTGATCAGCACATTAAAGGTTTTGAGGCGCTAGGTGCAAAAGTTACAAATGAACACGGTGCGATTTATTTGCGTGCAGACGAGTTAATTGGCGCTAAAATTTATTTAGATGTGGCGAGTGTTGGTGCTACAATTAATATTATGTTAGCGGCTGTTCGTGCAAAAGGTAAAACAGTTATCGAAAACGCAGCAAAAGAACCAGAAATTATTGATGTAGCTACATTGCTTACAAATATGGGCGCAAGCATTAAGGGCGCAGGTACGAGCGTAATTCGTATTGAGGGTGTTGAGGAGCTTCATGGTACACAACACACAATTATCCCTGACCGTATTGAGGCAGCAACATTTATGATTATGGCAGCAGCTATTGGTGATGGTGTGACAATTGATAACGTTATTCCGTTGCATTTAGAGGCAGTGACGGCAAAATTACGTGAAATGGGTGTAAAGGTACAAACCGACGAGGAAAGTATCTTTATTCCAAAAACGGATTTAACTACATTGCAAGCCGTAGATATTAAAACACTAGTGTATCCAGGCTTCCCTACAGATGTACAACAACCTTTATCTGTGTTAATGACACAGGCAGATGGTGCATCAAAGGTGACGGATACGATTTACCCAGCACGCTTTAAGCATATTGACGAGTTAAATCGTATGAGCGCAAAAGCACGAGTAGAAGGCAATACAGCCATGATATCTGGACCAACTACCTTGCAGGGTTCTACTGTAACAGCAACGGATTTACGCGCAGGTGCAGCACTTGTGCTTGCAGGGCTGATTGCAGAGGGCGAAACAGAAATTCGCGATATTTATCATATTGAACGAGGATATAGCAGTATAATAGACAAGCTGTGCGAAATTGGTGCAGATATTAGAAGAGAAACAATTTCGCTCGAAGTAGCGGACAAATAACAGGAGGCATAAACTCATGGAACGTAGTTTATCAATGGAAGTAGTACGTGTAACAGAGGCAGCAGCAATTGAATCAGCAAAATGGATGGGACGCGGTGACAAAATTTCTGCAGATGATGCAGCAACAACAGCAATGCGTACAATGTTCGACACAATCCCAATGCACGGTACAGTAGTAATTGGTGAAGGTGAAATGGACGAAGCACCAATGCTTTATATTGGTGAAGAACTTGGCTTACGCAACGGTGGCCCAGATGTTGATATCGCAGTTGACCCACTTGAAGGTACAAATATTGTTGCTAAAGGTAGTAACGGTGCATTAACAGTGCTTGCTATCGCAGATAAAGGCAACTTATTAAATGCTCCTGATATGTATATGGAAAAAATCGCTGTTGGTCCTGAGGCAGCAGGTATGGTAGATATTAATGCATCGGTTACAGATAACTTAAAAGCTGTAGCGAAAGCAAAAAACAAAGACGTTTCAGATGTGGTAGCTACACTACTTGACCGCGAACGTCACGCAGCAATCGTTGAAGAAATTCGTGCAGCAGGCGCTAGTATTAAATTTATCCAAGATGGCGACGTTGCAGCAGCAATTAATACAGCATTTGACCAAACAGGTGTTGATATTATGTTCGGTATTGGCGGCGCACCAGAAGGCGTAATTTCTGCAGCGGCATTAAAATGTTTAGGCGGCGACTTCCAGGGACGTTTAGTACCAGAAGACGACGAGCAACGCGCGCGTTGCGAAAAAATGGGCATTGACGTTAATAAAGTATACCAACTAGAGGACTTAGTTAAAGGCGACGATGCAATTTTCGCTGCAACAGGTGTGACAGATGGTGGACTATTACGCGGTGTTCAATACAAAGGTGATTACTGCTTAACAGAGTCAGTTGTTATGCGTGCTAAATCAGGTACGGTTCGTTTTGTTGAAGGGCGTCACCGTTTAGAAAAAAAACCACAGTACGATAAATAATGCTTCATTTATGAAGGAGGTGCGCTATGTACCTCCTTTATTTTACACTATAGAGAACTGGAGCTGTGTTTATGGCTAGTTTGACAATATCTCAATTAGAAAATATGACATTAAAAGATTTATATGCCTTAGCGCGTGAGTATAAAATTTCGTATTATAGCAAGCTCACCAAGAAGGAATTAATTTTTGCGATTTTAAAATCACGCTCTGAGCAAGAGGGCTTCTTCTTTATGGAAGGTGTATTAGATATTGTGTCACAAGAGGGCTTTGGCTTCCTTCGACCGATTAACTACTCACCAAGTAAGGAAGACATTTATATTTCAGCTTCACAAATTCGCCGCTTTGATTTACGTAATGGCGATAAGGTTTCGGGTAAAGTACGTCCACCAAAGGAAAACGAACGTTATTATGGTTTATTGCAGGTTGAGGCAGTGAACGGGGTAGACCCTGAACAAGCTAAAGACCGCGTGCATTTCCCCGCTCTTACTCCGCTCTACCCAGACCGACAAATTAAACTCGAAACAACATCAAATCGTGTATCAACACGCATTATGGATTTAGTTGCACCCGTAGGCTTTGGTCAACGTGGTTTAATTGTAGCCCCACCAAAGGCAGGTAAAACTTCTTTATTAAAAGAGATTGCCAACGCAATTACAACAAATTATCCTGATGCGGATTTAATTGTGCTATTAATTGATGAGCGTCCAGAGGAAGTTACTGATATTGAGCGTTCAGTCAATGCCGATGTTGTTAGCTCGACGTTTGATGAGGTACCAGAAAATCACGTTAAGGTAGCAGAGATTGTACTAGAGCGAGCGCGACGTTTAGTAGAACAAAAGCGCGATGTTATCATTTTAATGGACTCTATTACACGTCTTGCGCGTGCGTATAACTTAGTAATCCCACCAAGTGGTCGTACATTATCAGGCGGTATTGATCCAGCAGCCTTCCATCGACCAAAACGCTTCTTTGGCTCGGCACGTAATATTGAGGAGGGTGGTAGCTTAACAATTTTAGCTACTGCATTAATTGATACAGGTTCGCGTATGGACGAAGTGATTTATGAGGAGTTTAAGGGTACAGGTAACTTAGAGTTACATTTAGATCGTCATTTAGCTGAGCGTCGTATTTTCCCAGCGATTGATATTCGTCGTTCAGGTACACGTAAGGAAGAATTATTAATCCCGAAAGAGCGTCTTGAAAAGTTATGGGCCATCCGCAAAACATTTTCAGATGCTTCAGACTTCACAGAGCGCTTTTTACGTAAACTACGCACAACGGAAACAAACGAAGAGTTCTTTGACAAGTTAAATAGCGAAATGAAAAAAGCAACGAATGGCAAAGGATTAGTAGATAAAAAGTAAATGGTTGCAAGGTCAAAAAGATTTTGCTATACTATTTTCTGTAAAGAAACGCATTGCATATGGAACTGACATATTCGGGTGCTGTAAGGCAATGGTTCGAAAACAAAACTCTGACCTAGCAAATAGTTCAGGGCGAGAGGAGAAAACGAATATGAAACCAGGTATTCATCCAGATTACAAACAAGCAACGGTTACTTGCTCATGCGGTAACACATTCACTACAGGTTCAGTAGAAGAGAAAATCACTGTTGAATTATGTAACGAATGCCACCCATTCTATACGGGTCGTCAAAAATTCGCGGCTGCTGATGGTCGTGTGGATCGTTTCAACAAAAAATACGGTCTTAAAAACTAATTGTAGTTTCATACCTGCCAAGCGCTTCGCTTGGCAGGTATTTTTTTCAGCATAAATAAGGGGAGTTGTAGGCAGTGGCACAACTTTATTTTAAGCACGGAGCTATGAACAGTGGTAAATCAATTGAAATTTTAAAAGTGGCACACAATTACCAAGAGCAAAATAAGCCCGTAGTATTATTTACACCGGCGGTTGATACACGCGATGAAGAAGGCTATGTATCAAGTCGTGTTGGCTTAAGACAAAAGGCAATTGTGATTTTTGCGCATACCGATATTTTTTCAATCGTTAAAAATTGTGAGCAAAAGCCCTATTGTGTACTTATTGATGAAGTACAATTTTTAGACAAGGCTCAAGTGCTACAACTTGTACGTATTGTAGATGAGCTTGATATTCCTGTTATGGGTTTTGGTTTAAAAAATGATTTTCGTAATGAATTATTTGAAGGTAGCCGCTATATGTTAACGTATGCGGATAAAATAGAAGAAATGAAAACGATTTGCTGGTTCTGTGAGCGTAAAGCAACAATGAACCTACGTGTAGACGGGCAAGGAAAGCCAGTTTATACGGGTGAGCAAATTCAAATTGGTGGTAATGAGGCATATTATCCAGTATGTCGTAAATGCCATAGCAATCCCCCCCTACACTAATAGAAGAGGTGAACAACAATGTTTGATCGTTTACAAGCAGTTGAAGATCGCTATGATCGCTTAAATGAATTATTAAGTGACCCAGATATCGTCAACGATAGCAAAAAACTACGCGAGTACTCAAAGGAACAATCGGATTTACAAGATACGGTTGATGCTTACCGAGAGTATAAGGATGTTAAGCAGCAACAAGCGGATGCGCGCGAAATGCTAGATGAAAAGTTAGATGCAGATATGCGTGAGATGGTGAAGGAAGAGTTTAATGACTTAAATCATCAAGTTGAGGTTTTAGAGGAACGCCTTCGTGTATTATTAATCCCTAAAGACCCAAATGATAACAAAAACGTAATCATGGAAATCCGCGGAGCAGCGGGCGGCGATGAAGCAGCACTATTTGCGGGTAACTTATTCCGTATGTACTCACGCTACGCTGAAACACAAGGATGGAAAATCGAAGTTATGGACGCTAATGCGACAGGTATGGGCGGCTATAAAGAGATTGTCTTTATGATTAATGGGCAAGGTGCGTTTTCTAAATTTAAATACGAGAACGGGGCACACCGTGTACAACGTGTACCAGAGACGGAGTCATCAGGTCGTATTCATACGTCAACAGCAACCGTTGCCTGCTTACCAGAAGTAGAAGAAGTAGACGTAGAAATTCATGAAAAAGATATCCGTGTCGATACTTTTGCTTCATCAGGAGCAGGTGGACAGTCTGTAAATACCACGATGTCTGCTGTGCGTATGACCCACTTACCAACAGGTGTAGTAGTGTCGATGCAAGATGAGCGTTCACAAATTAAAAACCGCGAAAAAGCGATGAAGATTTTACGTGCGCGTGTAGCGGATAAATATTTACAAGAAGCACAAAGCGAGTATGATTCAGTTCGTAAATCAGCTGTTGGTACAGGTGACCGCTCTGAGCGTATTCGTACGTATAACTATCCACAAAATCGTGTTACCGACCACCGCATTGGCTTAACGATTCAAAAGCTCGACCAAATCATGGAGGGCAAATTGGACGAAATTATTGATGCACTAACATTAGAAGAGCAAGCATCAAAACTTGAGCGATTAAATGAAAACGCCTAGGCAAGCGTATGATGCGCTAGTTTGGGCATCAGCTTTTTTAAAGGAGTATGGACGTGAAGAAAATGCGGCACGTCTTATTTTGCAACATGTATTAGGCTGCTCTTATTCAGCGTTAATGCAACATATGTATGATGAGCTAAGCCATGCACAAAGTGTGGAGTTTGACGCACTTGTTAAGGAGCACGCGGTTGGTAGACCTGTACAATACTGCATTGGCTACGAAGAATTTTATGGTCGTAAGTTTACGGTTAATGAGTCTGTGTTAATTCCAAGACCTGAAACTGAGGAGCTTGTCTATTATGCATTGCAAAAAATAGAGAAGCTTTTTGGCAATCAGCCTGTCAAACTAGCGGATATTGGTACGGGTAGTGGAGCAATTGGTTTAACGATGAAACTTGAGCGCCCTAGCCTAGATGTAACCGTAACGGATTTATCTGAGCGTGCGATGGAAGTTGCCGTTTATAATGCTAAAAAAATGGATGCCTCTGTGCGTTTTGCCTTAGGTGATTTAACAGAGCCTATCGCAGGCGAAACATGGGATGTTATTTTATCCAACCCGCCTTATATTGCGTTTGATGAGCTACCGTTAATGTCAGAGATTGTACTAGAGCATGAGCCACATACCGCATTATTTGCTGCGGAGGATGGGTTGAAATTATACCGTCGTCTAGCAGAGGAGAGCGCAACAATAATGAAGCGCCCTGCGTTAATCGGTGTAGAAATTGGCTATGCCCAAGGTGAGGCAGTGAGTGGCTTCTTTACACAGCACTTTCCGGAGGCAACGGTTTCTGTTGTTAAGGATATTAATGGTAAAGATCGTATGGTTTTTTGTGAAATTGTATAGTTATACACAATTTTCTGATAAGTTATGCACTGAAGTTGTGGATAACTTTATGGACACTAAAGGAGTTTTGTAACGTGGAGACACATATCGCAGCTGTAAATAGTATAAAGGCTTATGAGCAAGCAGCGACACTATTACAGGACGGTCAGCTAGTAGCATTCCCTACAGAAACCGTGTACGGCTTAGGCGCAATTGCTACAAACGCTAAAGCAGTCGCTGCTATTTTTGAGGCGAAGGGGCGACCTTCAGATAATCCGCTAATTGTACATATTGGTACAAAGCAAGCAGTTGAGCAATATTGTACAAATGTCTCAACGCTAGCTAAGCAATGTATGGCGAGCTTTTGGCCAGGGCCACTTACACTAGTTATGCAGGCCAAGCCTAATACGCTTGCGACAAATGTAACGGCAGGTCTATCAACTGTTGGTGTACGTATGCCAGACCATCCTGTTGCACTTCAACTTTTACAAACGGTAAATGCGCCTGTTGCAGCGCCAAGTGCTAATCGTAGTGGTAAGCCGAGCCCAACACGTGCTAGCCATGTGTATGATGATTTAGTGGGACGTATACCATTAATTTTAGATGGTGGACGCACAGGTATTGGGCTAGAGTCGACTGTACTAGATGTGACGCAACATCCACCGGTGATTTTACGTCCAGGTGGCGTAACAAAAGAAATGCTTGAGCAGGTCATTGGTGAGGTCAAGGAAGCTAAGCTAACTGATGCACCTGAGGCACCACGCGCACCAGGTATGAAGTATACGCATTATGCGCCAAATGCGCCTGTATATTTAATAGAAGAAAGTACCGAAAAAATTACAGCTGCTTTAACTGAATTAGCACATGAACGCGTGGCACTTATTGCACCAGCAAGCTGTACTGTGCAAGCTCCGATTCGTATTTCGTTAGGAGAGAGTGCAGACATCGCTGTTAATTTATATGATGCTTTGCGTGAATGTGATAAAACGGATGCTACGATTATTTTAGTAACGGCTACAACAACAGAGGGTGTAGGTACTGCTATTATGAATCGTCTAGAAAAGGCCGCTGGTGGTCGTTGGTACAAAACTACTGTGTAGAGCACAGTAGTTTTTTTGTGGGCATTTTGCTATGCTAAAAATAAAGGAGCGATAAATGATGAACCTTTATTTTATTTGTACTGGTAACACATGTCGCAGCGCAATGGCTGAGGCAATTGTACGTGCTAAACATATAACGAATATTGAAGTTAAGTCAGCGGGCATTTTTGCTGCTAGCCAAGCACCAATGAGTCCTAATGCAAAGCGCGTGTTAGAGGAGCAACAAATTACAGAGCAACATAGCGCTAGTCAAGTGGATGAAGCAACACTTGAATGGGCAGATTATATTATTACAATGACAGAGGGACATCGAGCAAATTTACTTGCCGCATACCCACAGCATGCTAATAAAATAATAAGGCTACATGAGTTTGCAACGGGCGAGTCACGCGATGTGTTTGATCCATATGGTGGTGATGTCGAAGTATACCGCAAGACCTTTAACGAACTGCAACAAGCAATTGAACAAATCATCCGAAAGATATAGGAGTGTTGTTAATGCATCAGCAGAAGGCGAAAATAGGTATCGCAAAAAAATTAGTATTTTTTGTTGGCGCATTAGCGCTAGTTACATACTCAACAAGTTTTATTTTTATGGAATATATTCATCCCATGTTTTTTCCGCAAGTTAATGTAGTGCTGTTTCAAGCAATTACGTATGCTCTTGGGATTATGTGGTCATGTATTTTAGCTGCCGTTTTTAGTGGGGTACTTGTTAAGCCATTACTTAAACTAGAGCGAGCTGTAAGTGAGGCAGCTGAAGGTAAGATTAGTAAAGACTTGGCTGTGCCAAATACGCAGGATGAGTTAAATGCTGTTGGGACTGCTTTTAATGGGATGCTTAGTAATTTACGCACGATTATTAAAGGAATCGAAATTAATTACGACGCTACGCATGAAGTCATTGATGGGTTAGCCAAGCAAACAACGACAGCTAAAGCTAATGCAGAGGGCATTTCGGCTACGATTAACCAAATTTCGGACGGGGCTGAGGCTTCTGCAATGGCTGTACAGCATACAGCAGAGGCAATGGAAGATGCGCGTGATGTTGCGACGACGGTTACAGATGAAGTAACAACTACTACACACCAAGCACAACAATTGGTGCAGGAGTTAAGTGTAGCTATTGCAGCAATTGACGAATTAACATCTGGCATTGAACAGATTGCTATGCGTAGCACGGCTGTACTTACTAATGTTGAAGGGCTAGAGTCAAATGCTACAGCTATTGGTAGTGTGACAGAGCTTGTTGGCGCGATTGCTGAGCAAACTAATTTACTTGCGTTAAATGCCTCTATTGAAGCTGCAAGAGCAGGAGAGCATGGCAAAGGCTTTGCTGTTGTAGCGGATGAGGTGCGTGCACTAGCTGACCAAAGTGCTACTGCGGTACGTGACAGTAATGAGCTAATTCGTGGCATGCAACAAAATGTTGGCGTTGTTGGTGAGGCGATTCGTGAGCAAGTGCAATTTGCGCGTGCGGAAGCGGCACGTGTGTCTATGACAACGCAGGCGGTACAAACAGTGGAGGCTGCTATTCATACAATCGCGCATGCAACCGAAAATATTGCGCGTATGATGGAGCAACAAATGACAAGTATTGAGGAAACAGCCAAGCAGTCACAAGAGGTAGCAGCCATTGCTGAGCAAACATCAGCAGGAGCAGAGGAAGTACGTGCGCGTGCAGAAGAACAAATGTATGCAATGGCTACGATTGAAGCCTCAACAGCGCAGTTAGAGCAACATGCACAAAAACTTTATGAGATGATTCATAGATTTAGCTAATAGAGACGAAGTAGACACGAAGTTGTTTACTTCGTCTTTTTTGTGACAAACAACAAGAAAGTGGATTGTAACAGCATGTATTAGTGTATAAAAGTGAACAATAAAAGTTTATCTAGACAAATCATTCGCTTTTAGGTATCATTCGTTACGTAAAGATAAATAAAAATCGTGTTTTTCTACTTGATAAAATGGTAAACTTAAAGGGACTATAAAAGCGAAAAGAGGGAGCCAGTTTTGAAAGTAGCAATTTCTTCAGACCACGGCGGAAATAATTTACGTAAGGAGATCATGTCATTATTAGACGAGTTAAAAATCGACTATACTGACTTTGGTCCACAGACAGATGATTCAGTAGACTATCCAGATTATGCAAAACCAATAGCAGATGGCGTTGCCAAAGGCGATTTTGACCGTGGGATTTTAATTTGCGGTACAGGCATTGGTATGTCAATTGCAGCAAACAAGGTGCGCGGCATTCGCTGTGCGCTAGTACATGATGTATTTAGTGCAGAGGCAACTCGTCAGCACAATGATACAAATATTTTAGCAATGGGTGAGCGCGTTGTAGGCGCAGGACTTGCACGCATGGTAGCAAAAACATGGTTAGAAACAGAGTTTGAGGGCGGTCGTCATGAGCGTCGCGTAAATAAAATTTGTAGCTTAGATTTAGCGAGAGGTGAATAATTTGCTAGAAGTTCAACTTCAGCAACTATTGACCGAGTTAGAGGAGCAAACCACATTACAAGCAAATACCTTGTTTGTAGTGGGGTGCTCAACCTCTGAAGTTATTGGTCAGAAAATTGGAACAGCGGGTGCGGGCAATGTAGCCGAAGCGCTATACGAACCGCTCAAGCAATTTGCTGATAAACACAAACTGTATTTAGCGTTCCAAGGTTGCGAACACATTAATCGCGCGCTCACTTTAGAGCGTGCAGCAGCACAGCAATTCAATTTACCTGAGGTGTCAGTCATTCCTGTACAGTCAGCGGGTGGTTCGATGTCAGCCTATGCCTATAAACAATTGCAAGACCCTGTCGTTGTAGAGCATATTACAGCAACAGCGGGGATTGATATTGGGCAAACGTTAATTGGCATGCATTTAAAGCATGTTGCAGTCCCTATTCGTACGAGCGTAAAGCAAATCGGCGAAGCAATTGTAACAGTAGCGACCACGCGACCGAAATTAATCGGCGGCGAGCGCGCAGTATATTCTATTTAAACTTAGGAGGAAGTAAATTATGTCATTAGAAAAATTAGCAGCACAAGATAAAGCCGTATTAGATGGTATTTTAGCAGAGAAAAAACGCCAACAAGATAATATTGAGTTAATCGCCTCAGAAAACTTCGTATCAGAAGCAGTAATGGAAGCACAGGGCTCAGTATTAACAAACAAATATGCAGAAGGTTACCCAGGCAAACGCTACTATGGTGGTTGTGAGCATGTTGACGTTGTAGAGGATATCGCACGCGACCGTGTTAAAGAAATTTTTGGTGCTGAGTATGCTAACGTACAACCTCACTCAGGTGCACAAGCAAACATGGCTGTTTACCACACAATTTTACAACCAGGTGACACAGTATTAGGTATGAACCTTTCTCACGGTGGTCACTTAACACATGGTTCACCAGTTAACTTCTCTGGCGTACTTTACAACTTTGTGGAGTATGGTGTAACTGAAGATACACACGTAATTGACTACGAAGATGTACGTCAAAAAGCATTAGCTAACAAACCAAAATTAATCGTTGCAGGTGCATCAGCATACCCACGTGAAATCGATTTTGCTAAATTCCGCGAAATCGCAGACGAAGTAGGCGCGTACTTTATGGTTGATATGGCACATATCGCAGGTTTAGTAGCAGCTGGCGAACATCCATCACCAGTACCACACGCTGACTTTGTAACATCAACAACACATAAAACATTACGTGGCCCACGCGGTGGTTTAATTTTATCAAGCGCGAAATGGGAAAAAGAATTAAATAAATCAGTATTCCCTGGTATCCAAGGTGGTCCTTTAATGCACGTAATCGCAGCTAAAGCTGTAGCATTTGGCGAAACACTACAACCAGAATTTAAAGACTACGCTAAACAAATTAAAGCTAACGCTAAAGCATTAGCTGAAACATTAATGGCTGAGGGCGTTGATATTGTATCAGGCGGTACAGACAACCACTTACTATTATTAAACGTTAAATCATTAGGCTTAACAGGTAAAGTAGCAGAGCATGCACTTGACGCTGTAGGCATTACAACAAATAAAAACACAATTCCTTACGATACAGAGTCACCATTTGTAACTTCAGGTATCCGTATTGGTACACCAGCAGTAACTTCTCGTGGCTTCAAAGAGGAAGACATGAAAGAAGTAGGCGCAATCATTGCGTTAGTATTAAAAAACCCAGAAGACGAAGCAACACAAAAAGAAGCGAAAGAGCGCGTTGCAGCACTTGCAGCTAAGCACCCTCTTTACGCATAAGACAAAAAGTCTCCACTCAAATTTT
>NZ_JPUW01000023.1:0-41397 GCF_000743635.1 Lysinibacillus sp. BF-4
AGTTACTCTTTTTTTGTGATGTTAAAAAATGTTATACTTATAAAGGTTTGACTGAAAAGGTGTCAGTCTTTTCAACGAAGATATAGCTTCAAGGAGTGAGACGACAACCTCTATCTGATTAAATACATTGTATCTCAAAGGTACAAAGATTAGTGAAAAACTAGTTAATAATAATATACGAGGAGTGACTAAAAATTACTAGTGGCGATTTACAAACACCAATGAAAAGGTATCGTCCTGAAATTGAAGGTTTACGTACGATAGCAACTTTGCTAGTAGCTGTCTATCATATTTGGTTTGGACGTGTATCGGGAGGTATTGATGTATTTTTTGTGCTATCAGGATTCCTAATTACTACATCATTACTAGCTAGAATAGAAAGAGATGGCACAATTAAAGTATTTGATTTTTTATTAGGTTTAGCCAAGCGGTTATTCCCACAGGCGTTATTAGTAGTATCAGTAATACTGCTCTTTTCGTTGGTTATTTTACCAAGTCATATGTGGCAGAACCTCACACCTCATATGCTAGCTTCGATTTTCTATTATGAAAACTGGCGCTTGGCTTTTGATGCAGTAGACTATTTATCACAAGGTAATGATACTAGTCCATTTCAGCATTATTGGTCCTTAGGTATACAAGGTCAATTTTACATAGTATGGCCACTATTAATTATGGTAAGTTATTTTGCGGCGAAAAAAATATGTAAAACACCTGTAAGAAAAACATTTTTACTAATCCTAGTATTGCTCTTTATAACATCATTAACGTATTCGATTTATAAAACAAATATAAATCAACCATGGGCATATTTTGATACTTTTGCTCGAGTATGGGAATTCAGTATAGGTGGTATGCTAGCTTTATTATTACCTTATTTAAAGTGGAATAAAAATATAAATACAGTGCTAGGTTGGGTAGGATTATTAATCATTTGTTTAACTGGTATAGTACTACCTGTATCTACGGTATTTCCAGGCTATTTAGCATTAGTACCAATCAGTGGTGTACTGCTAATTATTATTGCAACAGATAATAGCCCAAAATATGGCGTGCAGCGATTTTTAACATTAAAGCCATTGATGTATTTAGGTGGGTTAACTTATGGTATTTATTTATGGCATTGGCCTCTGCTTGTATTTTATCAACACTATGCAGATACAGTTCGTTTAACATTATTTGAAGGTATTATACTACTTTTTATAACGTTAGGGTTGTCGTTGTTTTCTACTAGAGTGGTAGAGGCAAGTGTACGTCCACTCTCTATTAAAGAGCATAAAAATAAAGTAGTAGCAATTTTAACAATCTCTTTAGCTGTCACGTTAATCATTGGCTTTGGTATTAATAAAAAAGTCGAAGCTACACAAGCAAAGTCATTGCAAATTACAGAGAATATGGAAGATTATCCAGGAGCTATTGCAAAATTTTATGGAATAGAGCCTAAGCAAGTTGAGGAGTATATGCCTTCAGAAATTGATCTTGTAAAAGATTTCCCTACATTTTATCAATATAAAGAATGCTTAGGTAAAGACAGCACAGAAGTGAAAAAATGTTCATTTGGTAAGCAAGAAAACCCTAAATATGTAGTAGCTATGGTAGGTGGCTCACATTCTGTTCATTGGTTCCCAGCTTTAGAGATTTTAGCTGAAGAGTTGGATTTTCGTATTGACTCCTACAATCATGATGGGTGTAGGTTTACTGATCAAGATAAACAAAAGCAATTAACGGAAACTTGCTTAGAGTGGAATGAAAATGTAATTAAAGAATTGCAGGCATCACCACCTGATTTAGTGTTTACTACAGCAACATTAAATAAACGACCTGATGTACCACAAGGATATATTAATCAGTGGAAGAAGTTAGATGGTATTACGACAATATTTGCAATTCGTGATAATCCACGTATGGCAGAAAATATTGCACAGTGTTTAGCCAAAACAGAAAATCCTGCAGATTGTGCTATTTCTAGAGAAGATGGGGTTGCAGCAAAAAAACCATGGGAAGTAACAGAAGGCATCCCTAGTAATGTGATTTTTGCAGATTTAACGGATTACTTTTGTGACGATACAACATGTCCAGCTGTTATTGGTAATGTGGTTGTTTATCGTGACAATAATCATTTAACAGCAACCTATGCGAAAACATTAGCACCTGCGTTGAAAAATCCGTTAGAACAAGCACTAAAAAAAAGTAAGGAGTAAAAGATATGGCGATTTGGTATGAAGTAAAAGAAGACGAAACAATTGACGAATGCTTAGCGAGAATGGCAGCGGATGGCTATATGGCAATGGGAAGAAGAGAAGAACCACTATTTCATCTAGTAGAGGGAGAACCACAGCTATTGCGCCAAAAAATCGAATTTAAAGCGCTTCCAATAGAAGAATAAAGATTTTGTGTTAAAAATACGAACGATTATTGAAGTTTAAAATAAAATGTTCGTTTAATTCATTGACGATGTTTCTTATAGTTGATAAAATATGAGGGTAAAGGTTACGCCCCATATAATCTGAAGGATTGGCTTCGGAGTATCTACCTAGCACCTTAATGCTAGACTATGAGGAAAATCAGTCTTTGAGTTGAAACGAACACGCTAGTGTTTAATCCTCAAGCAACTGTTTTCTCATGTAGATGAAAACTGTTGTTTGGGGATTTTTTTTGTAACGAAAAGGAATTGTTCAAAGGAGCGAATTATTCATGAATCCGAAAATCGGTGTCATTATGGGTAGTACAAGTGATTGGGAAACAATGAAGCACGCGTGTGATGTATTAGATGAACTAGGTGTAGCTTATGAAAAGCAAGTAGTATCTGCGCATAGAACGCCAGATTTAATGTTTGAGTATGCAACAGCAGCAAGAGGACGCGGTATTCATGTCATTATTGCTGGTGCAGGTGGTGCAGCGCATTTACCAGGGATGGTAGCAGCTAAAACGACACTTCCAGTAATTGGTGTACCTGTACAATCACGTGCTTTAAATGGTTTAGATTCATTACTATCTATTGTGCAGATGCCAGGTGGTGTACCTGTAGCAACTGTTGCTATTGGTAAAGCAGGCGCAACAAATGCAGGGTTGTTAGCAGCACAAATCCTTGCGACAACTGATGAAATGATAGCAGCCAATTTAGAACAACGACGTGAACGAACAAAAGCACAAGTAATAGAAAGCTCAGGTGACTTAGTGTGACAAAGGTAATTTATCCAGGTCAAACAATTGGGATTATTGGCGGCGGACAATTAGGTCGGATGATGGCACTCGCAGCAAAAGAAAGCGGCTTTAAGATTGCAGTACTTGAGCCAACAATGGATTCACCATGTGGTCAAGTAGCTGATATTCGTATCGTAGCAAATTATGATGATGAGTCGGCTTTAGAAGAATTAGCTGAAGTAAGTGATGTTATTACATTTGAATTTGAAAATATAGATTATGAAGGTTTAAAGCGTCTTAGCCAAATTGCTAATGTTCCGCAGGGAGCAGAGCTTGTGCGTATTACGCAAGACCGTATTATAGAAAAAGCTACATTAGTAGGAGCAGGTGTAAAAGTTTCACCTTATATTGTTGCTCAAACATATGAAGAGCTTGTTACTCAAATTGCTACCATTGGTTACCCATGCGTAGTAAAGACAGCACGAGGTGGTTATGACGGTAAAGGTCAGCAAACATTACTAAGTGAGTCAGACTTACCGCAAGCTAAAACATTATTTGAACACTCAGCTTGTGTTGCTGAAGCATTTGTTACATTTACGAAAGAGATTTCTGTAATTGTACAACGCAATCGTGATGGTGAAACATACTGTTTACCAATTGGTGAAAATATTCATGTGAATCATATTTTACATGAAACAATTGTGCCAGCGCGTATTGAGTCAAGCACAGCACAAAAAGCGGAGCAAGCAGCAATCCAAATTGCTAATGCTGTAGATTTAGTGGGCACACTTGCAGTAGAAATGTTTGTGCTCGAAGACGGTGAAATTTTAATTAACGAATTAGCGCCGCGCCCACATAACTCGGGGCATTACTCGATTGAAGCATGTAACGTATCACAGTTTCACCAGCACATCCGTGCAATTTGCGGCTGGCCATTACGTCAGCCAAAGTTATGGGCCCCATCTATTATGGTAAATGTTTTAGGGCAACATGTGATGCCTTTAACCAATGATATTGCAAAGTATGCTCATTGGTCGGTTCACTTTTATGGAAAAGCAGAGGCAAAGGAAAATCGTAAAATGGGTCATGTCACAATTATGACTGACGATATTAATGCCACGCTAAATGAAATCGATGCATCAGGTATTTGGTCAAAGTAACACCTGCTAACTAGCAGTTACACTATATCCAATTTCTTAGGAGGAAATTAAAATGACGAAAGTAAATGTATATGTAACACTTCGTGAAAGTGTTGTAGACCCACAAGGAACAGCGGCGAAAGAGGCACTTCAAGCAATGGGCCATGACGCAGTTAAAAATGTTCGTATCGGTAAGCTAATCGAGCTAGAAGTAGAAAGCAATACAGTTGAAGCAGACGTTACTAAAATGTGTGATGAGCTATTAATCAACAAGGTTATTGAAGACTACCGCTTTGAAATCGAGGGGGAGTAATACAATGAAATTCGCAATTTTAACATTTCCAGGGACAAGTTGTGAAGTCGATATGCAACATGCTGTAACAACAGTAGTTGGCGGCACGTCAGAAATCGTTTGGCATAAGGATGCAGTGATTAGTGATTACGATGGTATCATTATTCCAACTGGCGCAACATTTGGTGATTACTTACGTCCAGGTGCACTAGCAAAAAGCACAGAGTTAGCAAAGCAAGTAGTAGCTTTTGCAGCTACAGGTAAACCAGTCATTGGTGTAGGTAGTGGTTTCCATGTATTAGTAGAGCTTGGCTTATTACCAGGTGCATTTTTAATGAATCCTTCATTAAAATTCGAAACAGGTAAAGCGACTGTGCGTGTAAATAATCGTACGAAATTCACTTCAGCTTATGAGCAAGACGCTGTGATTGCATTGCCGTATGCACAGCAATTTGGTTCATATCATGTGGATGAAGTAACAGCAAAACAATTACAAGACAATAATCAAGTTGTCTTCACATATACAGGTGAGTCATTTAACAGTACAGCAGGGATTGCTGGTGTAGTAAATGAAGCGGGTAATGTATTAGGTGTAATGCCATTACCTGAACGTGCAGTGGAAGAAATTATCGGTGGTATTGATGGTCTACCATTCTTTGAATCTACTTTAAAAAATTGGAGTGAACAATAATGCTTGAACCTACAGCGCAACAAGTAAAAGACGAAAAACTATATCTACAGTTAGGTATGACAGAAGAGGAATACGATTTAGCTGTGCAAATGCACGGACGTCTTCCAAACTATACAGAAATCGGCTTATTCTCTGCTATGTGGTCTGAGCATTGCTCATATAAAAGCTCTACACCTGTACTACGTCGCTTCCCTACAAAGGGCGAGCGTGTACTACAAGGCCCTGGTGAGGGTGCAGGTATTGTAGATATTGGTGATAACCAAGCGGCAGTATTTAAAATGGAGTCACATAACTCACCTTCTGCTATTGAGCCATTTATTGGTGCAGCAACAGGTGCAGGTGGTGTATTACGTGATGTGTTTTCGATGGGTGCACGTCCTGTTGCATTAGTTAACTCATTACGTCTGGGTGATTTAACAGAGCCGCGTGACCGCTTCCTATTAAAAGAAGCAGTAGCAGGTATGGCAAGCTACGGTAACATTATTGGTGTACCAACGATTGCTGGGGAAGTTCAGTTTGACCAATGCTACTCAAAGCGTCCATTAGTTAATGCAATGGCAGTAGGGTTACTTAACCACGAAGACATGCAAAAAGGATTAGCTTCAGGCGTAGGTAATACAGTATTATACGCAGGTGCTAAAACAGGTCGTGATGGTATTAATGGTGCTACGATGTCTTCTTCAGAAGTAGCAGTAGAGGAAAATAATGAGCTACCTGTAATGCAGGCGGGTGATCCTTACTTAGAGAAGCTCCTAATGGAAGCTTGTCTAGAGCTAGTACACCACGATGCATTAATTGGTATTCAAGATATGGGTGCAGCAGGTTTAACTTCATCATCAGCTGAAATGGCTGCTAAAGCAGGCTTTGGTGTTGAAATGAACTTAGATTTAATCCCACAACGTGAGGAAGGTATGACGCCTTACGAAATGATGTTATCTGAATCACAAGAACGTATGTTAATCGTTGTGCAAAAAGGTAGTGAAGACGAAATCATCGCAATTTTTGATAAATATGGTATTGAAGCGTGTGCAGTAGGGCATGTAACAGATGATAAATTATTACGCTTACTACACAAAGGTGAGGTAGTAGCAGAGGTATCTGTAGATGCGTTAGCAGAAGATAACCCTGTGTATAACAAGCCTTCACAAGAGCCAGCCTACTTTGCTGAGTTCCAAGCGATGGAAAATAAAGCACCACAAGTAACAGATTATAAAGAAACATTAGTTGCGTTACTTAAACGCCCTACTATTGCTTCTAAGGAATGGATTTATAATCAATTTGATACGCAGGCGCGTGCTAATACAGTAGTCGCACCAGGCTCATCAGCAGGTGTCATTCGTGTAGCAGGTACAAACAAAGGCTTAGCTATGACATCAGATTGTAACTCTCGTTATGTATACCTTGATCCAGAAACAGGCGGTAAAATTGCAGTAGCAGAAGCGGCTCGTAATTTAATTTGTTCTGGCGCAGAGCCAATCGCTGTTACAGACTGCTTAAACTTTGGTAGTCCTGATAAACCTGAAGTATTTTGGCAGTTAGAAAAATCAGCAGACGGTATTTCTGAAGCATGTGTAGCACTAAATGCACCAATTATTAGTGGTAACGTATCGCTATCAAACGAAGTGAATGGCAAACCTATTTACCCAACACCGACATTAGGCATGGTTGGTTTAATCCAAGACTTAAATCATGTTGTAACATCTGATGCAAAACGAGCAGGTGACGTAGTGTATGTAGTGGGTGAAGCACAAGCTGAGTTTGGTGGTAGTGAGCTTCAACAAATGTTAGAAGGAAAAATTGCAGGTAAAGCACCAGCATTAGATTTAGCTGTAGAAGCAAAACGTCAACAAGACGTGCTAGCTGCAATCCGTAAAGGCTTAGTACAATCAGCTTCTGACGTATCAGAAGGTGGCTTAGCTGTAGCATTATGTGAAGCAGTATTTGGTAATGAATTAGGCTTAGACGTAACACTTACAGGTGAAGCAGTTACGGCATTATTTAGTGAAACACAATCTCGCTTTGTATTAACTGTAGCGAAAGAAAATACACAAGCATTTGAAGCAATCGTAACAGATGCTAAACAAGTCGGCGTTGTAACAGACAACACGATTACGATTAACGGAGAGGATGGCGTACTTGTAGAAGGTACGACGGCTGAGTTCCGTGACGCTTGGAAAGGGGCTATCGCATGCTTGCTGAAATAAGAGGCCTAAATGAAGAGTGTGGTGTGTTCGGTATTTGGGGAAACCCAAATGCCGCTCACTTAAGCTATTATGGCTTACATGCGCTTCAACACCGCGGACAGGAGGGTGCTGGTATTGTTGTATCTGACGGCCAGCGCCTACGCGCGGTAAAAGGTGAAGGACTCGTTAATGATGTGTTTAATGAAGAGAAATTACGTTCAGTAGAAGGAGACCGTGCTATTGCACATGCGCGCTATTCAACAGATGGCGGTGCATCAGGAATTGAAGGGGTGCAACCTTTATTATTCCACTCATCTACAGGTAGCTTATCAATTGCACATAACGGCAATATTGTGAATGCCTCGCATTTAAAACAATACTTAGAGCGTCAAGGAAGTATTTTTCATACATCTTCAGACGCAGAGGTATTGGCACACCTAATTAAAAAGAGCTCACACTCACCCTTTAGAGCTAAAGTGAAAAATGCTTTAGGTTTATTAAAAGGCGCTTATTCATTATTAGTTATGACAAAGGATGAGATGCTAGTTGCACGTGATCCGCATGGTTTACGTCCATTAGCACTTGGCAAACTAGGCGATGCTTATGTTGTAGCTTCTGAAACATGTGCCTTTGATTTAATTGGTGCAGAGTTTGTACGAGATATTGAGCCAGGTGAGTTGTTAATTATTACAGACGCAGGTCTTAAATCTGAGCAGTTTGCAGACGTTACAAAACGTGCAATGTGCACGATGGAGTACGTCTATTTAGCGCGACCAGACTCAAACATTGATGGTATTAATGTGCATATGGCACGTAAACGTATGGGCAAGCGCCTTGCACGAGAGTGTGCACATATTGAGGCAGATGTAGTGACAGGTGTACCTGACTCTAGTATTTCAGCAGCTATTGGTTTTGCTGAGGAGAGCGGTATCCCGTACGAGCTTGGTTTAATTAAAAATCGCTACGTTGGACGTACATTCATTCAACCAACACAGGAGCTACGTGAACGCGGTGTTAAAATGAAGTTGTCGCCAGTTATTCAAGTAGTAAAGGGTAAACGAGTAATTATGGTAGATGACTCAATCGTTCGTGGTACAACTTCACGACGCATTGTTACGATGTTAAAAGAAGCAGGTGCTACAGAGGTGCATGTAGTAATTAGCTCACCACCAATGACAGATCCTTGCTATTATGGAATTGATACATCAACGCATGAAGAATTGATTGCGTCTAATAATACAGTAGAACAAATCCGTGAAAAAATTGGTGCGGATTCATTAACCTTTTTATCAGTAGATGGGACAGTAGACTCTATTGGACGAGAGTATGAAGATGAAAACGGCGGCTTATGCATGGCGTGTTTCACTAAAAACTATCCAACGGAAATTTTCCCAGATACGATTTTACCACACGAAAAAGAACTGTTACGTTAAGGAGGAAATCTGCATGTCAAAAGCATATGAGCAAGCAGGCGTTAATATTGAAGCGGGTTATGAAGCGGTGAAGCGTATGAAGTCACACGTGGAGCGCACAGCACGAAAAGGTATTATGGGTACGTTTGGTGGCTTTGGAGGTATGTTCGATTTATCTGAACTTAACTTAAAAGAGCCAGTACTGATTTCAGGTACTGACGGTGTAGGTACAAAATTAAAATTGGCATTTATGGTAGATAAGCATGACACAATTGGTGTTGACTGCGTAGCGATGTGTGTAAACGATATCGTAGCTCAAGGTGCAGAGCCATTATACTTTTTAGATTATGTAGCACTTGGTAAAGCTGAGCCTGCAAAAATCGAGCAAATTGTTAAAGGTGTAGCGGATGGTTGTGTACAATCAGGAGCTGCTTTAATCGGTGGCGAAACAGCTGAGATGCCAGGTCTTTATGATGAAGATGAGTATGACCTTGCTGGCTTTGCGGTAGGTGCTTGTGAGAAAGCAAATATCGTAACAGGCGAAAAAATTGCTGAGGGCGATGTATTAGTAGGTATCGCATCAAGCGGTGTGCATTCAAATGGCTACTCACTTGTACGTAAGATTGTGTTTGAAGACAACGGCTACGCTATTGATGCTGTAGTAGAAGGTTATGAAACACTAGGTAAAATTGGTGAAGCTTTATTAACACCAACAAAACTTTATGCAAAACCTGTAATGGAAATGCTAAAAGAAACAGATATTGACGGTATGGCACACGTAACAGGCGGTGGCTTTTATGAAAACTTACCACGTATGATGCCAGAAGGTTTAGCTGCAGAAGTTGACCTTGGTACATGGCCTGTGCTACCTATCTTTGAATTTTTAAAAGAAAAGGGACAACTCGCTGACAAAGATTTATACAATGTCTTTAATATGGGGATTGGCTTTGTAATTGCTGTTAAATCAGAAGAAGCTGACAAAATTATTGAAATTGCAGAGAAGCACGGAGAAAAAGCGTATACAATCGGACGTGTTGTGAAGGGCGAAGGCGTAATCTTCAATGGCGAGCATGACGGGAGTTTAGTGTAATGGCACCAAAGATTGCAGTGTTCGCTTCAGGTAGCGGCAGTAATTTTCAGGCATTGTATGATGCGATACAAGCAGGGGATTTGCAAGCTGAACTTGTAGTAATGGTTACGGATCAGCCACAGGCATTTGTAGTAGAGCGTGCAAATAAAGCAGGCGTTGAGGCACTGACCTTCTCGCCTAAAACATTTGCTACAAAGGCGATGTACGAGCAAGCCGTAGTAGAAGCATTGCAACAAAGAGGCGTGGAATGGCTTGTGTTAGCGGGCTATATGCGCTTAGTAAGTGATGTGTTACTGCACGCTTATCCAAACCGCATTGTTAATATTCACCCATCCTTATTGCCATCCTTTCCAGGCAAGGATGCCATTGAGCAGGCTGTAGCACATGGTGTCAAGGTAACGGGTGTTACTGTGCATTATGTTGACGAAGGCATGGATACAGGACCTATTATTGCACAACGTGCCGTACTAGTAACTGAAGGTGATGTAGAAGCAACAGCACAAGCTATCCATCAAGTAGAGCACGCATTATATACTGAGGCGTTAAACCAAATTTTAAAGTAAGTATGAGGAGGAAATGCGACGTGACGAAACGTGCGTTAATTAGTGTATCAAACAAAGAAGGCGTTGTAGACTTTGCTAAAGCATTAGTAGAGCAAGGTTTTGAGGTATTATCAACAGGGGGCACACATAAATTATTAAGCGACAATGGTGTAACAGTTACAGCAGTTGATCAAGTAACAAATTTCCCTGAAATTTTAGGTGGACGTGTGAAAACATTAAATCCAATGATTCATGGTGGTCTATTAGCGAAGCATGATGACGCGGAGCACGTTGCACAAATGAATGAACATGGTATTGAGCCAATTCAGGTTGTTTGTGTGAACTTATACCCATTTGTTGAAACAATTTCAAAACCAAACGTAACAATGGACGATGCAATCGAAAACATCGACATTGGTGGACCTGCTATGTTACGTGCATCTGCAAAAAACCATCAATACGTAACCGTAGTTGTTGACCATAATGACTATGCTACAGTACTTGAAGAGCTACAAGCAGAAGGTGCCACAACTTTAGAAACACGACGTAAGCTCGCAGCAAAAGTATTCCGTCATACTGCAGCGTATGACTCGTATATTTCAAATTATTTAACGCAAGCAACGGGCGAAATGTACCCAGAAAATTTAACTGTAACGTATGAGTTAAAACAAAATTTACGCTACGGCGAAAACCCACACCAACAAGCAGCGTTCTATCAAAAGCATTTAGGTTCAGATTTCTCATTAGCATCTGCAACACAACTGCATGGTAAGGAATTATCATATAACAATATTCAAGATGGTAACGCAGCACTGCAAATCGTTAAGGAATTTGAAATGCCAGCAGCAGTAGCTGTAAAGCATATGAATCCTTGCGGTGTTGGTACAGGCACAACGATTGAGGCAGCATTTGATAAGGCATATGCGGCTGATCCAACTTCTATTTTTGGTGGTATTATTGCGCTTAACCAAGAGGTAGATGGTGCAACAGCAGCAAAACTTAGCGAAATTTTCTTAGAAATTATTATTGCCCCTGCATTTTCACAAGAGGCACTCGACATTTTAACGAAAAAGAAAAATATTCGTTTACTAACAATCCCGTTTGAGCAAGCAAAGCAAGATCCATTTAATGTAGTATCTGTTGAGGGTGGCTTATTAGTACAAGAGCCAGACCGTTTTGGTTTTGCGGATGCAAGTATTAAGGTAGCAACAGACCGCGAACCAACAGAGGCTGAGTGGGAAGCATTAAAATTAGGCTGGGCTGTTGTAAAGCATGTTAAATCAAATGCGATTGTAGTAACAGACGCACAAATGACACTAGGTGTTGGCGCTGGTCAAATGAACCGCGTTGGTGCAGCAAAAATTGCTTTCGAACAAGCAGGCGAAAAAGCACAAGGTGCCGCATTAGCATCAGATGCTTTCTTCCCAATGGGCGATACAGTGGAGGCAGCAGCAAAAGCAGGTATTACAGCAATTATCCAACCAGGTGGCTCAATTAAAGACCAAGAGTCAATTGATATGGCAAACAAGTATAATATCGCAATGGTATTTACAGGCGTTCGTCACTTTAAGCACTAATAGGGGAGCACGTTTAAACAAATAGTATAGTAGCGCGGTGTATTATGCATCGCGCATTTTTTAACATAGAGGAGGCTTATCAATGAAGGTTCTTGTTATTGGTAGTGGAGGACGCGAGCATGCGATTGCTAAGCAATTTGCACAGTCGCCCTCAGTAGAAAGTGTTTTTGTAGCACCAGGTAATGACGGTATGAAGCAAGATGCAAAGCTTGTTGCGATTGGTGCAACGGATTTTGAGGCGCTTGCGGACTTTGCTAAGGACAACGCCATTGATTTAACATTTGTAGGGCCAGAGCAACCATTGGCTGAAGGTATTGTTGATTATTTTACTGCGCGTGACCTTGTTATTTTTGGACCAACAAAAGTAGCCGCACAAATTGAAGGTAGTAAATCTTATGCTAAGGATATTATGAATAAATATGGTATCCCAACAGCAGCACACGCAACTTTTACAGATGCAGCTTCGGCTGTCACTTATATCAAAGAACAGGGTGCACCAATTGTTATTAAGGCGGATGGTTTAGCTGCAGGTAAGGGTGTTATTGTAGCTATGACAGAGCAAGAGGCAATTGAAGCGGTTGAGGATATGATTGGTAACCAACGTTTTGGTGATTCATCTTCACGCGTTGTTGTTGAAGAGTTTTTAGATGGCGAAGAATTTTCGTTTATGTCCTTTGTGCATAAGGGACAAATTTATCCTATGGTTATCGCGCAAGATCATAAGCGTGCGTATGACGGTGACAAAGGGCCGAATACAGGTGGGATGGGCGCTTATTCACCCGTACCTCAAATTTCACAAGCAATTGTGGATGAAGCATATCGTTCGGTAGTAGTGCCAACGGTTAAAGCAATGGAGGCAGAAGGTGCTTCGTTTACAGGGATTTTATATGCCGGCTTAATTTTAACGAACAGTGGCCCAAAAGTAATTGAGTTTAATGCGCGTTTTGGTGACCCTGAAACACAAGTAGTACTACCACGCATGACATCTGATTTTGGTGCATTTATGATGGCGCTTATGAAGGAACAACCTTTTGAGCTAACGTGGTCGGATGAAGCGATGCTAGGTGTTGTGATTGCCGCGGAGGGCTACCCTGGTGATTTACAAAAAGGTAATTCATTACCAGACTTAACTCAACTATCATCAACACTTGCTGTTTACCATGCAGGCACAAAGCTTGAAGGCGAAACATTTGTTGGAAACGGTGGACGTGTTATTTTAGTCGGCGCTAAGGCTGCAACATTGCAAGAAGCACAGCAAAAAGTATACGCAGGCATTGCACAATATGAATGGGATAAGTTCTTCTTCCGTAAAGATATTGGCTGGCGTACATTTCAATAAATAATGCGAGAGTGTAAAATGCACTCTCGTTTTTTTGTGTGCAAAAAAGCTCGCTTATGTATAAAATATAGTAGTACAATACTGAGAATTTTAAAAACTTTAACACTTTGCATTATGAAAGCGCTATGATACGATTAACTAGAACGATTATGTTGTAGTAGCATAGTAAAACATTGTGAGGTTGTGAGGAGGAAGACGTAAATGGTAGCACCTTTATGGAAAATTGATGAAATTAGACAGCATGTGGCAGTAGTAGATGGTAAGGTTGCGCCAACGCTCGTCTTAACAAATGCTCGTTATTTGCACAGCATTTTTAAAACGTGGCTAACTGCAAATATATGGATTTATCATGACCGTATTATTTATGTTGGGGATAAGATGCCAAATGACTGCGAGCAAGTAGAGCTTGTAGACTGTGCAGGCAAGACGATTGTGCCTGGCTATATTGAGCCACATGTTCATCCATTTCAATTATATGGACCTGATAATTTTGCACGCTTTGCAGGACAGAGTGGTACGACGACGTTTCTTTCAGATAACTTGAATTTTTTTCTGAGCTTAAAAAATGAACAATCCTTTGCGATTTTAGATCGCTTAAATAAAATGCCGTACAGTTTTTATTGGTGGGCGCGTTTTGATTCACAAACGGAAATGCCAAATGAAGAAGAAATTTTTTCGAGTACGCGTATCATTGATTGGTTATCACGTGATGATGTACTACTTGGTGGTGAGCTAACAGGCTGGACACGTTTAATTCGTGGTGATGATCATATGTTGTCACGCTTGCAGTTAGCTAAGCGTATGCATAAAAAAGTCGAGGCGCATTTACCTGGTAGCTCACCGCGGACACTAGCTCGTTTAAAATTAATGGGCGCAGACGGTGACCATGAGGCAATGACGGCAGAAGAAGTCGAAAATCGTTTGCATCAAGGCTACGGGGTTACATTGCGTTACTCGTCTATTCGACCAGATTTACCACAATTAGTAGAGGGTATCGTAGCAAAGCAGCTACAAGTCTTTGATCATTTGATGATGACAACAGATGGCTCAACGCCAGGTTTTTATGAGCAAGGTATTATGGATAAATGTATTCAAATTGTGCTTGATGCGGGAGTTGCACCAATTGATGCCTATCATATGGCCTCCTACAATATTGCGCGCTACTACGATATGACAAACTTACATGGCATAATTGCGACAGGACGCTTTGCCACATTAAATATTTTGCAAGACGAATTTACCCCAACACCCGTGAGCGTACTCTCAAAGGGGCAATGGCTGAAGCGTGACGGCGAAACTTGTTATGACGGTGGTATTACGTATCCTGAGTTTGGTGAGTATGCGCTTGACTTTTCACTGACAATGGATGATTTTCAATTTTCGACACCTGTTGGCATTATGATGGTGAATGATGTGATTACGAAGCCATATAGTGTCACACTCGCAACAGACGGCGCGCTTGCAACAACACATGATGAAAGCTATCTTTTATTAATTGATCGCAAAGGGAAATGGCGTGTAAATACCGTCATTAAGGGGTTTGCAACAGCTGTTAAAGGCTTTGCCTCATCCTACTCTAATACAGGCGACATTATTGTTATTGGTAAAAATGCGCAGGACATGTTGCATGCCTTTAATGAAATGAAGGCGATGAAAGGCGGTCTTGTTGTTGTAGAGGATGGCGATGTTATTGCGTCATTACCATTACAAGTCAATGGTAGCTTTTCAAGTGACAAGGTTGAGGTTATTATTGAACGAGAAAAGAAATTGCGTGAAGCATTAGCAACACGCGGCTACGAAAAAGGCGATGCGATTTACACATTATTATTTTTAATGTCTACGCATTTACCTTATGTACGCATTACACCTAAGGGGATTTATGATGTAATGAAGGACAAAGTATTACTGCCAGCAGTAATGCGTTAATGAAGGAGCGTTAATTACGTGAAGAAAAGAACATTAGCCGCAGTGCTGGGGTTAAGTATTGCGCTATTAGCAGGTTGCGGTAGTCAAGAAGAAAAAAATCGTATCCCGCCACCTATTAAGAAAGTCGAAACAACAGCAGCATCAACTTATGCACCATTTTCGGGAGAGGCAGTAGAGGAGAAGCCTACACTGCGCCCAATTATTGTAACGGTTAATAATCACCCTGATGCGCGCCCGCAGTCTGGCTTAAATGCAGCAGACATCATTTATGAAATGGTAGCAGAGGGTAATACTACACGTCTGCTTGCGCTATTTGAAAGTGAAATGCCAAAGCAGGTAGGGCCTGTACGTAGCGCACGTGCTTATTTTGTAGACCTTGCAAAAGGGTATAACGCATTTTATATAGCGCACGGATTTAGCCCAGAGGCCAAGCAAATGTTACGCGATAATGTAGTGGACAATGTGAATGGTATGGACCATGATGGTACATTATTTCACCGCTCCTACGACCGTGTAGCCCCGCATAACTCCTATATTACGGAAGACAATATTAAAAAGGCAGCGGCAATAAATGGCGCTGATTTAACCTATGACGGGCGTACGTATCATGAGTTTTATAAGCCAAAAGAAAAGGCACTCGAGGGCACACCAGCTATGAATGTTTCAATTAATTTTGGTGGGGGCATACCATTTAATAGTAGCTATAGCTATGACGAGACACGCGGTAGCTATATTCGTTCATCTAACGGCTATAACACAACAGATTTATTAGATGGTGAAGCGGTTGAGCTAGCTAATGTTTTAGTTTATGAAATGCAACACACGACCATTGATAGTGAGGGGCGTCAGGCAATAGATTTACACACAGGCGGAAATGCACGAGTGTACCAGCAAGGGATGGTGCGTGACGTACGCTGGAAGCTACGTAACGGTATTCCAGTAGCGGTAGAGCAAGATGGCTCTTATGTAAAGCTCGTACCAGGGAAGACATGGATTAATTTTGTTTCGACAACACCGGGGCTTGCAACAGCTGTAACGAACTATTAATTTATTGGAGGAACAAACTATGCAAATCGAAAAAATTAGAGGGCATCAAACAGACCAATTATTTAAGGCAGTACTAGAACTTAAAAATATGGAAGAGTGCTACGAATTTTTTGATGATCTATGCACGATTAGCGAAATTCAATCTTTAGCACAGCGCTTTGAGGTTGCACATTTATTACGCTTGAAAAAAACATATGAAACAATTAAAAAAGAAACAGGTGCTTCAACAGCAACAATTTCACGTGTACGACGTTGCTTTGATTATGGTAATGATACGTATGATAAAATGCTAGGACGCCTTTATCCCGAAGAGAAGCCGTTCCAAGCAAAATGATATAATGGAAACGTTGAATAACCTCAACGTTTCTATTTTTTTTGTAACTAATTATAAAGGTGGTAACATAATGGAATTTGACTATAATGCATGGCAACATGTTTTTAAATTAGACCCAGCGAAGGAAATTTCGGATGAGGATTTAGCATTACTATGTGAATCAGGTACAGACGCAATTATGGTAGGTGGCTCAGATGGCGTTACGTTAGATAATGTGCTTGATATTTTAGTGCGTGTGCGTCGTTTTGCAGTGCCTGTTATGTTAGAGGCATCGACGCTTGAGTCTGTAACACCTGGTTATGATTCGTATGGCATTCCTGTGGTATTAAATAGTACAGATGCAAAATGGATTACAGGTATGCACCAGCAAGCGCTTAAAGAATACGGCGATATTTTAGTTTGGGAAGAATTAATTGCAGAAGGTTATTGTGTACTAAACCCTAATTGCAAAGTAGCGCAGCTTACGAAAGCTAACACAGACCTAGATGTAGAGGATGTGCGTGCTTATGCTCGTATGGCTGAGCAGTTTTTTAAATTACCTATTTTTTATATGGAGTATAGCGGCATGTATGGCGACGTGGACAAGGTGCGCGCAGCTAAGGGCGTACTAACAGATACTCGTTTATTTTATGGTGGTGGTATTACATCACTTGCACAAGCACAGGAGATGAAAGCAGTATCTGATACGATTGTGGTTGGCAATATTATTTATGATGATTTACGAGCAGCCCTCTCAACCGTGAAAATTAAAAATACGTTATAATAAGAACAAACATTCGAGAGAGGATGATAAAGATGGAGCATATTTCAGCCAACTTAGTAGCAGGGATGAACCCCGAACAAAAGGAAGCCGTAATGACAACAGAAGGTCCATTATTAATTATGGCTGGTGCAGGATCAGGTAAAACGCGTGTGCTAACTCACCGTATCGCTTATTTAATGGTAGAGAAGCAAGTGTATCCTTCTAAAATTTTGGCGATTACATTTACCAATAAGGCAGCACGCGAAATGCGCGAACGTATTGATGGTATTTTAGGTGAAGGTACAAGCCAAAGTATGTGGGTATCTACGTTTCACTCGATGTGTGTGCGTATTTTACGCCGTGATATTGACGAGCTAGGCTTTGTGAAAAGCTTTACTATTTTGGATACAAGTGACCAGCTTACAGCGATTAAAAATGTATTAAAACAACTTAATTTAGATGCGAAGCGTTATGAGCCACGCAGTTTATTAAATGTAATTAGCTCAGCTAAAAATGAGGGCATTTCTGCTAAAAAATTCCGTGCTAACATGAATGAAAATAACCCATTTGAGTTAGTAGCAGCAGATGTGTATGACGGTTATACAAAGCTCCTAAGACTCAATGAGTCCCTAGACTTTGATGATTTAATTATGAAAACCATTGAGTTGTTTACACAACATCCTGATGTACTCGACTATTACCAAAATCGTTTTCATTATATACATGTTGACGAGTATCAAGATACCAATAATACCCAGTATCAATTAGTAACAATGCTTGCGGCTAAATTTAAAAATTTATGTGTGGTGGGCGACTCGGATCAATCCATTTACCGCTGGCGTGGCGCTGATATTAAAAACATTTTGTCGTTTGAACAGGATTACCCAAATGCTAAGGTCATTATGCTTGAACAAAATTATCGTTCGACAAAAACGATTTTACGTGCAGCTAATGAAGTAATTGAAAATAATACATCACGTTACCCAAAAGCGTTGCGTACTGACAATGCCGAAGGAGAGCGTATTGTGTTGTATCGTGCTTATAATGAGCAAGAAGAAGCACGCTACGTTGTACAAACCATTCAAAGTTTAATGAAACGCGAGCAATATAAAATGGGCGACTTTGCGATTTTATATCGTACTAACGCACAGTCACGCGCAATGGAGGAAGTGCTTGTAAAGGCTAACCTCAACTATCAAATTGTTGGTGGTACACGCTTCTATGAGCGTAAAGAGATTAAAGATTTACTTGCCTATTTACGCTTGATTGCTAACAATGCGGATGACCTATCACTAGCACGTATTATTAACGAGCCAAAGCGTTCGATTGGTGCTACTACTTTTGATAAAATCGCAGGCTATGCGTTTGAGCGTGATATGCCGATTTACCAAGCTTTAGGTGAGTCATTATTTATGGGCTTAACTGCACGTGCTTCGAATGCTGTTGATGGCTTTTATAATATGATGCAAGACCTTACACAGCTTCAGCATGAGTTGCCTTTAACTGAGCTTGTACAAGAAGTATTAAAGCGCACAGGCTACCGTGAAATGTTGACAGGTGATAAATCAATTGAGGCGCAGAGCCGCTTAGAAAATATCAATGAGTTTTTAACGGTAACGCAAGCATTTGAACAGCAAAGCGAAGAGCAATCGCTAGTTGCATTTTTAACAGACCTTGCACTCATTGCAGATATTGACAAGCTTGACGAAGAAGAAAGTCAGGGCGAAATCATTTTAATGACAATGCATGCAGCTAAAGGATTAGAGTTTCCTGTTGTCTTTATTATTGGGCTAGAAGAAAATATCTTCCCACACTCTCGCACATTAGATGATGACGAGGAATTAGAAGAGGAACGCCGCTTAGCTTATGTAGGCCTAACGCGAGCTGAACAACGTTTATATTTAACGCATGCACAAACCCGCTCGATTTTTGGGCGCACGAGTTATAATCCACCGTCTCGCTTTTTACAGGAAATTTCGCCTGATATTATTGAAAGCGTCTCGAAATCGCAAGCTGCACCACCGCCGTTTAGCCCAGCAGGTAAACCACGCCGTGCAACTTATACAGGCCCAAGTGTTACGACACGTAAATCCAGTCTATCCTCAACAGGTGCTGCAAGTGAAGAGTGGCGTGTAGGGGATAAGGCCGCGCATAAAAAATGGGGCGTTGGTATGGTTGTGAGTGTAAAAGGTGAAGGTGAAAGCACAGAGCTAGATATTGCCTTTCCAAATGACGGCATTAAACGTCTACTCGCAAAATTTGCGCCAATTACGAAAGCCTAAGGAGGCTATGCAATGAATGAAATTGAAGCACGCATTGTGCAGTTAAATAAATTATTAAAAACTTATGGTCATGCGTACTATGTGCTTGACCAACCTATGGTAGCAGATGGTGTGTATGACCAATTAATGCAAGAGCTAATTGCGCTTGAAGCGGATAATCCGTCGTTAATTTTTCCTGATTCGCCAACGCAACGTGTCGGTGGTGAGGTGCTATCACGTTTTACGAAGGTCACGCATGATACACCAATGCTTAGCTTATCCAATGCGTTTAATGAACAGGATTTGCGTGAGTTTGACCGTAAAGTTCGTGAACAAGTTGGCACAGTAAGTTATGTATGTGAATTGAAAATTGATGGATTAGCTATTTCATTAAAATATAAAGACGGGCTATTTGTGCAAGGTGCAACCCGAGGTGATGGTACGACAGGTGAGCTCATTACCGAAAACTTACGTACTATTCATGCGATTCCGCTACGCTTAAAAGATGAGTTAACGCTTGAGGTGAGAGGCGAGGCATATATGCCTAAAGTGTCGTTTGAGCGCTTAAATGCACAGCGTAAAGCGAATGAGGAGGAGCTATTTGCTAACCCGCGTAATGCGGCAGCAGGCTCGCTACGTCAGCTTGATCCCAAAATTGCTGCTAAGCGCCACCTTTCTACCTTTATATATGCCATTGGTGGCGACGGAGAAAGCTACGGTATTGCTTCACATAGTGCAATGCTGTCATATTTAGGGGAGCAAGGTTTACCGCTTAACCCTGAGTACCGTAAATGCCAAACGATTGAGGAAGTCATTGCTTTTGTCACACAATGGACAGCATCACGCAATGACCTAGCTTATGAAATTGATGGCATTGTTATTAAAGTGGATCGCTATGACCAGCAGGAGGAGTTAGGTTATACCGCTAAAAGTCCGCGCTGGGCTATTGCGTATAAGTTTCCTGCTGAAGAAGTCACAACAACGCTATTAGCAATTGATTTAACCGTCGGGCGTACAGGTGTTGTCACACCAACTGCTATTTTAGCGCCTGTGCAAGTAGCGGGGACAACTGTACAACGTGCTTCGTTGCATAACGAGGATTTAATTAAAGAAAAAGACATTCGTATTGGTGACCGTGTAATTATCCGCAAAGCAGGAGATATTATCCCGCAAGTGGTAGATGTTATTGTAGCTGAACGACCAGCAGATAGCGTACCGTATGAGATGCCGAAAAATTGTCCAGTATGTGAGAGTGAGCTTGTACGTATTGAGGATGAAGTAGCGCTGCGCTGTGTTAATCCAAAATGTTTTGCCCAAATTGCAGAGAGTATTAAACATTTTGTCTCACGCAATGCAATGAATATTGATAGCTTAGGCGAGCGTGCTGTTGAGCAATTATTAACGGCTGGCTTAATTCATGATGTGGCTGATTTATATGAATTAAATAAAGAAGATGTTATGGCACTTGAGCGTTTTGGTGAAAAATCAGCAGATAAATTACTTGCCGCTGTAGAGGCTTCTAAAACAAATTCCTTAGAGCGCCTACTTGTAGGTTTAGGCATTCGTCATATTGGCGAAAAAGCGGCACAAATTTTAGCCGCAAATTTTGAAACAATGGATAGCTTAATGCAAGCGACTGAAGAGCAACTTGTGACGATTTTTGAGATTGGTGACAAGATGGCAGAGTCACTCGTAGCTTATTTTGCGAACGAGGGTGCACGTGAAGTTATCGAACATTTACGCGCAGTTGGCGTCAATATGGTGTATACAGGAAGACCACTTGCTAAAGAGAGTGAGCAAGACGGCATCTTTGCAAATAAAACAATTGTATTAACAGGTAAATTAACGCAATTGACACGAAGCGAAGCAAAGGCGAAAATAGAAGAATTAGGTGGCACAGTTACGGGTAGTGTCAGCAAGAAAACAGATATCGTTGTAGCAGGAGAAGATGCGGGCTCTAAATTAACGAAGGCTGAGCAACTCGGCATCGAAGTTTGGACAGAGCAAAAGCTGCTTGAGCAACTTTAAGTAAAGGAGAAAAAAGCATGAAATGGACACGCTTTTTGCCGCTCGTAGCGGCAACAATGTTAATGACCGCATGCGCATCACCACAAAAGCCAGGTGATGAGGAGGTAGTGCAAGGTGCTGAAAAAAAGGTTGAAACAACTAAAATCCCCAGCATTCAGTTAAGCGATGAGTATTACAAAACGCTAATCCCTGTTAAGGAGAGCGCAAGTCGCGGGCTTGTTGTAACAAACCTTTATACCAAGTATGATACGCGTGAGGTAGAGACAGGTTTAATGCGCCTATCGCAACGTGAGTACCCAACAAGTGATTACTTTATTCAAGAGGGGCAATATTTAGCAAAAGGTACTGTGCAAAACTGGTTAGGGCGTAGCAATAAAACAGAGGAGGGGCTTAACCCTTCTGATGATGGGCTAACGCCTGAGCAACGTGCTATGCAAGCACCAATGTATTTAGCTCATATTGTAGAGCAAAACTATTTAACAAAAACTAAAGACGACAAAGTAACATTAGGTGGTATTTCGATTGGCTTAGCACTAAACAGCGTGTACTATTACCAAAAGGAACAGTACGGTGAGTATTATGAGCAACCAATTGATGATAGTAAGCTCCGTGAAGAAGGACGTAAAATTGCTGACGAAATTTATAAGCGTTTACGTGGGCGTGATGAGTTAAAAAATGTGCCAATCGTTATTGGATTGTATAAACAAAAAGCAAATAATGATATTATTCCTGGCGCATATATGAGCTATAGTGTTGGCAAAGCAGACGCTAAAGGTTTAGGTGAGTGGACGGATATTGAGGAGGAGTATGTATTATTCCCTGCGACAGATGTTAATGACGAGCATCGAGCAATTAATACGAGCTTTGATAATTTTAAGCGCGACGTTAATAAATACTTCTCTAATACAACAAGTGTAATTGGTCGTGGCTTTTATCAAAATAAAGAGATTAAAAAGCTAAGCCTAGAAATCCCTATTCAATTTTTTGGTGAAACCGAAACGGTTGGCTTTACACAATTTGTAGCGAGTGAAATTGCTAAACACTTCCCAAATAATATTTTACTGGAGATTTCCATTAACTCGATGGACGGTCCTGAGGCACTTATTGTGCGTAAGCCTGACGAAAAAGTACCATTTGTGCATATGTATAATGAGTAAAAGTGAGTGTTGCCTAACTAAACCGTTGGGCAACACTTTTGCTATAGATGAAAGATTTTTGTATTTTTACGCAACTAACTGATTTTTAAATCGAAAAATGGTATTATAAAAGGCATGGTTATTGAATTCGGAGGTGTGAAAAATGACAAAACTAACGACACAAGAAGTTAAGCACGTAGCGACATTAGCACGCTTAGCAATTACAGATGCAGAAGCAGAAAAGTTTGCGGAGCAACTTGGTAAAATTACAGAGTACGTAGAACAACTTAGCGAATTAGACACAACTAACGTAGAGCCAACAACGCACGTTTTACCACTTGTAAACGTAATGCGTAAAGACGTAGCAGAAAAAGGCTTAGACCGCGAAAAAATGCTATTAAACGTAAAAGAACACGAGAATGGACAAGTTAAAGTTCCTGCAATCATGGACTAATTATAAAAGGGAGGCTACACGCTCATGACGTTATTCAAACGTTCAGCACAAGAGTTGCAAGCTGCTATACATAATGGCGAGCTAACAATTGTCGAATTAACAAAAGAAGCCTTTGCGCGCATCGAGAAATTAGACGACAGCGTAAAAGCATTTTTAACTTTAAATAAAGAAGCTGCGCTTACACAAGCGGAAGAAATGGACAAAGTGCCAATGGCAGACCGCGGTCCATTATTTGGCTTACCAATCGGTATTAAAGATAATATCGTAACAGAAGGTATCGAAACAACATGTGCCTCTAAAATGTTAGAGGCTTTATGCCAATCTATGACGCAACTGTTATGGATAAAATTAAAGCAGCAGGCATGGTAGTTATCGGTAAAATTAACATGGACGAATTTGCAATGGGTTCTTCAAACGAAAACTCTGCATTCAAAAAAACAACAAACCCATGGAATAGCGAGCATGTACCAGGTGGCTCTTCAGGTGGTTCGGCAGCAGCAGTAGCAGCAGGCGAAGTACCATTTGCACTTGGCTCTGATACAGGCGGCTCTATCCGTCAACCAGCGGCATATTGTGGCGTAGTTGGTATGAAACCAACTTACGGTCGTGTATCACGCTCAGGTTTAGTTGCCTTTGCATCATCACTTGACCAAATTGGTCCAATTACAAATAATGTTGCAGACAACGCAGCATTACTTGAAGTAATTGCAGGTGTTGACGCTAAAGACTCTACATCAGCAAACGTTGAAGTAGCTAACTACACAGCGGCTTTAACAAATGATATTAAAGGCTTACGTGTAGCTGTACCTAAAGAGTTCTTAGGTGAAGGTGTTGGCGAAGCGGCTAAAAAATCAGTAGAAGAAGCAATTGAAGTATTAAAATCATTAGGTGCTACAGTAGAAGAAGTGTCATTACCACACTCAAAATATGCATTAGCAGCTTACTACATTTTATCTTCTTCAGAAGCGTCTTCTAACCTTTCACGCTTTGATGGTATCCGTTATGGCTACCGTGCAGAGAACGCGAAAAACTTATTAGAGCTTTACACACGTTCTCGTGCTGAAGGCTTTGGTGATGAAGTTAAACTACGCATTATGCTTGGTACGTACTCATTATCAGCAGGCTCTTATGATGCTTACTACAAAAAAGCACAACAAGCGCGTACATTAATTAAACAAGACTACGATAAAGTATTCGAAAACTTTGATGTAATTGTTGGACCAACAACACCAACACCAGCATTCAAAATTGGCGAAAACGTAAACGATCCTTTAACAATGTATGCTAACGATATTTTAACAATCCCAATGAACTTAGCTGGTGTACCTGCTATTTCAATCCCATGTGGCTTTGAAGCTGGTCTACCATTAGGCTTACAAATCATTGGTAAACATTTTGACGAGGCAACTATCTACCGCACAGCTCACGCGTTTGAGCAAGCGACAGCATTCCATAAACAAAAGCCTCAAATGTGGGAGGGAAACTAACATGAACTTTGAAACAGTTATCGGTTTAGAAGTACACGTTGAGTTAAAAACAAATTCAAAAATCTTCTCACCAGCGCCAGCGCACTTTGGTGCTGAGCCGAACACAAACACAACAGTAATCGACCTTGGTTACCCTGGCGTATTACCTGTGTTAAACGAAGAAGTAGTTAACTATGCAATGCGTGCAGCACTTGCATTAAATATGGAAATCGAACAAGAAACAAAATTTGACCGTAAAAACTATTTCTACCCTGATAATCCGAAAGCCTACCAAATTTCACAATTTGATAAGCCAATCGGTAAAAATGGTTGGGTAGATATCGAAGTAAACGGCGAAACAAAACGTATTGGTATTACACGCCTTCACATGGAAGAAGACGCGGGTAAACTAACACATGGTGATGGTCACTCACTTGTAGACTTTAACCGTCAAGGTACACCACTTGTAGAAATCGTTTCTGAGCCAGATATCCGTACAGCTGACGAAGCTTACGCATACCTAGAGAAAGTAAAATCAATCATCCAATATACAGGCGTTTCTGACGTGCGTATGGAGGAAGGTTCATTACGCTGTGATGCCAATATCTCGATTCGTCCTTATGGTCAAGAAGAGTTTGGTACAAAAACAGAGCTTAAAAACTTAAACTCATTTAACTTCGTACGTCGTGGTATTGAGTTTGAAGAAAAACGCCAAGAAGAAGTATTAACTTCAGGTGGCGAAATTGAGCAAGAAACACGTCGCTATGACGAAAAAACAGGTAAAACATTATTAATGCGTGTTAAAGAAGGCGCGGATGATTACCGCTACTTCCCAGAGCCAGACTTAGTACAACTATCAATTAGTGATGAGTGGCTTGAAGAAGTACGTGCCTCTATTCCAGAATTACCAGACGCTCGTAAAGCTCGTTATGTGAGCGAGCTTGGCTTAACAGAATATGACGCAGGCGTGCTTGTTGTATCTAAGGATATTTCAGACTTCTTCGAGGCAATGATTGAAGAAAAGGCAGACGCTAAATTAGCGGCTAACTGGTTAATGGGTGATGTATCAGCGTACCTAAACGCAGAGCAAAAAGAATTTAAAGATACAGCATTAACTCCACAAAACCTTGCGGGTATGATTAAACTAATTGCTGATGGTACAATTTCTTCTAAGATTGCTAAAAAAGTTTTCACAGAGCTTGTGAAAAACGGTGGCAAAGCAGAAGACATCGTAAAAGCAAAAGGCTTAGTCCAAATTTCTGACCCAGCGGTATTATTACAAGCTGTAACAGAAGTGCTAGACAACAACCCACAATCAATCGAAGACTTTAAAAATGGTAAAGACCGTGCGATTGGCTTCCTAGTTGGACAAATTATGAAGGCAACAAAAGGTCAAGCGAACCCACCTCTAGTAAATAAAATTTTACAAGAAGAAATCGCAAAACGATAAAATGACAAGCCGACAACAACTTACGTTGTCGGCTTTTTTATTTGTATGAATTGGCTTTTTGATGCACAATAAAAGGATAATGATTGAGGAGGCGTTGACTTTGAAAACAGAACAACAGTATTTTGAAGAAGCAAAACCAATCGCAACGTATATGCAAGAGATGACAGAGCTTAAAGATGATAGCCATGCCATCTACGAAAAATTTGACGTACCACATGATGGCTTTATTGAACGCTTAGCTGAACAAGACTGGCACATTCTCGCAATTACTGAGGATTGGTGTGGCGACGCCATGCTAAATAACCCTGTGATTCGTAAGCTAGCAGAGGCAGCAGGTTTACCAATGCGTGCTGTACTACGTGATGCGGATACCGATTTAATTGACCGCTATTTAACAAATGGTGGTCGCGCCATTCCGATTTATATTATTTTAAATGCAGCAGGCGAGGTTGTTGCTACATGGGGCCCACGTGCGCCTGAGCTTCAGCAAGAGGTCATGGACAAGCGTGCCGAGCTACCAGCACAAGACGACCCAACATTTAAAGAAGCACAGCTGGCGATGTATACTGCAATTCGTAATGAAAACCTAACGACACCAATGAAATGGCAATATGTATACCAAGATTTTAAACGCGTAGTAGAAAAAGCATTCACTAAGTGAGTGCGAGGAGAGACGAACATGAAACGAGCACGAATTATTTATAATCCAACTTCAGGCCGCGAAATTTTTAAGCGTCATTTGCCTGAAGTATTAGAGCGCCTTGAAATCGCAGGCTACGAAACATCTTGTCACGCTACTACATGCGAGGGCGATGCAACACAAGCTGCGATTGAGGCCGTACACCGTAAATTTGATATTATTATCGCTGTTGGTGGCGATGGTACGTTAAACGAAGTCATTTCTGGGGTAAGTGTATTTGAGGAGCGCCCAAAAATCGGGCTAATTCCTATGGGTACAACCAATGACTTTGCGCGCGCTACACATATTCCTCGTACGATTGAGGAGGCACTTGATATTATTATTAAGGGCGATACTATGCCAATTGACGTTGGTGTTATGAACGATGACCGTTATTTTATTAATATTGCGGCGGGTGGGCGTATTACAGAGCTAACGTATGAAGTACCAAGTAAAATGAAAACAGTATTTGGTCCACTTGCGTATTATTTAAAAGGTATTGAGATGATGCCAACAGTTAAAGCATCACATATGCGTATTGAATATGACGACGAGGTATTTGAAGGTGAGACCATGATGTTTTTATGTGGGCTGACTAACTCTGTTGGTGGCTTTGAAAAACTTGCGCCTGATGCGATTTTAAATGACGGTAAGTTTACGCTAATCATCCTAAAAAAATGTGGCATTGCAGACTTTATGAAGCTTGCGACGATGGCGCTACGTGGTGTGCATTTACAAGACGAGCGTGTGATTTATACAAAGGCTAGCCGTATTAATGTAACTTCACTAGAAGAGGTACACCTTAATTTGGACGGCGAGTATGGCGGCGATGCACCTGCTAAGCTCGTAAATTTAAAGCAACACGTGGAGTTCTTTGTGCCATTGCATCTTATGCTCGAAGAAGAACGTAACTATACAAGCAGTGAATCATTGTAATTTTTAGTAAGGTGTCACCTAATATTGTGGCGATTTCGCGTAATAAAATTGAACAACTTTTGAAACCTCTATCCCTTGGCTGATTTTTTTGAGCACGGTAGAGGTTTTTTTGCCCAAAAAAGCGCAAAATAACAAAGCGGGAGGCGAGCGTGATGTACAAAAAGCAAGAAAAGTGGTTAATGATTGTTTGTTTTGTGGTAGCGAGTATTATGATGCTTTCCATCGTAGGACGAATTTTCGCAGGATAGGAGGAAAAATAAATGAACGAATCTGCAGTATATTGGAGCCGAATGTTAACGGAGCTTACACTATCTTTTCATATTTTATATGCAACGATTGGTGTAGGTGTGCCGTTAATGATTATGATAGCGCAGTGGACAGGTTATAAAAATAACGATGAGCATTATATTTTATTAGCACGACGCTGGGCACGTGGCTTTGTTATTACCGTAGCCGTTGGTGTAGTAACAGGGACGGCGATTGGTCTACAGTTATCATTGCTATGGCCAAACTTTATGCAACTGGCAGGGCAAGTTATTGCACTACCATTATTTATGGAAACTTTTGCTTTCTTCTTTGAGGCAATTTTCTTAGGGATTTACTTATATACATGGGATCGATTTGAAAGTCAGAAAAAACACATGCTTTTATTAATCCCAGTAGCTATTGGTGCATCAATGTCAGCCGTATTTATTACGATTGTTAACTCGTTTATGAATGCGCCACAAGGGTTTGATATGGTCAACGGAGAGCTAGTAAATATCCAGCCTGTGCTTGCTATGTTTAACCCAGCAATGCCAACGAAGGTTGCACACGTATTAGCAACAGCTTACATGACATCAGCCTTTGTATTAGCGGCGATTGCAGGGTTCCGTATTTTACGAGGCTCTACACATATTTACCATAAAAAAGCGCTGTATTTATTAATGAAGCTAGGGCTAATCTTCTCTATTGCAACGGCATTAATTGGTGATTTCTCAGGTAAGTATTTAGCTGAGTACCAACCTGAAAAATTAGCTGCAGCTGAGTGGCATTTCGAAACCGGTAAAGACGTGCCGTTAGTGTTGTTTGGTAAGTTAGAAGACGGAGAGGTAAAATATGCGATTAAAATTCCGTTTGCCTTAAGCATTTTAGCGCATAATAATCCGCGTGCTGAGGTAATTGGGCTTGACCAATTTGCTGAGGAAGACGTACCGCCGCTCTATATTCATTACTTATTTGATATTATGGTGTCCATTGGTATGTTGATGATGCTCGTGTCACTCATTTATGTTGTAGCGAAATGGCGTGGCTGGCAGTTTATTTACCGCAAATGGTTTTACTGGATCGTTGTTGCAGGTGGCCCACTATCCTTACTAGGTATTGAAGTAGGTTGGTGGTTAGCAGAGGTTGGTCGTCAACCGTGGATTTTACGCGGTGTTATGCGTACAGCTGAAGGTGCAACAACAAGTGGTCAAGTTGATTTAATGTTTTTATTATTCTGCGGCGTGTATTTAGTGCTCGGCGTAGGTAGTATGGTTGTATTGGTACGTATGTTTAAGAAAAATCCAATTGAGCGTGAGATTGCAGAGCGCCAAGCTGAAAAGGGCGGTGACATCTTATGACATTAGAAGTACTCGGGATTTCAGTATTATGGTTATTTTTATTTGGCTATGTGATTATTGCGTCGATTGATTTCGGCGCAGGCTTCTTTAATGCCTATAGTTTACTAAATGGTAAAAACCATATTATTACGGACATTATTAGCCGCTATCTCTCACCTGTATGGGAAGTAACGAATGTGTTCCTTGTGTTTTTCTTTGTGGGGATCGTCGGCTTCTTTCCGCAAACAGCGTATTATTTTGGCACGGTGCTATTAGTACCCGTTAGTATTTCCATTGTTTTATTATGTATTCGTGGTTCGTATTATGCATTTAGTGCGTACTCACCAGGTAAAAATACAAGCTATGCGTTAACGTATGGTATTGCAGGGCTATTAATACCAGCTTCGTTTTCGGTAGTGTTTGCGATTTCGTCAGGCTCTTTTATTGAAATGAAGGACGGCGCACCAACACTAGACTACTGGAAGCTTTACACAAGTCCGTTTGCTTGGAGTATTGTAGTGTTAAGTATTGTAGCCGTGCTTTATATTTCGGCTGTATTTTTAACTTGGTATGCTGATAAAGCGCGTGACAAAGAGGCGACAAAGCTGATGCGTAAATACGCACTTGTGTGGGCAGCGCCCTTAATGATTGCGGCAGGCGGCATTATTTATGAGCTCAACTTCTTTAATAAGGAGCTATTTGCTCGCATGATTATGATGTGGCCGATGTTTGCAGCATCCGGTATTTTATTTGTAGCAACGGTTTACCTTGTATGGCAAGGTAAGTATTACGGAGCAGCAGTAATTACGTTAATCTCGCAATTTGCACTCGCATTTTTTGCGTATGGTATTGCACATTACCCGTACTTACTCTATCCACACCTAACTATTTACGATAGCTTTACTAATAAAGCGATGGCAATCGCATTAGTCGTTGCTTTTGTGCTAGGGCTGTTACTTTTAATTCCGTCACTTTATTTATTAATGAAACTATTTTTATTTAATAAAGACTATGTACGTGGTGAAGAAGACCATCACGCATAAGGAGGCGCTCGTATGGCAAGTTTCTTTATATTTTATGCACCCTTTATTGTAATTGCAGGCGCAATTGCGGTGGCCTTTTGGGTAGCACCTAAAGATAAGCGTGTAAAATAAAAAGCAGCGACCACAATGTGGTTGCTGCTTTTTCATTACACAACTTTAAAGCTTTGCATTGCTTGTTCAAGTTCAATGACAAGTTGATCAAGTTGTTGCGTATAATTCGCAATTTCTGTAGCAGCTGCTGCCTGCTCTTCCATTGCCGAAGAAATCTCTTCAGATGTTGCTGTTGTTTCTTGTGAGACAGCTGCAATATCCTCAATCATTTGTAATACACCGTCTTTACGTTGCTCAATGTAACGGATAGTGGCTGTTTCCTGCTGAACACGTGCTAAAATGCTACGCAGTGACTGGGCCATGCTAACAATAGATTCACTTACTGCAATAACTGCCTGCTTTTGCTCAGCACTCGTTTGATTTGTTTCGGTCATAACATCAACAAGCTCTGCGGTATCTGTAATTACACTCGCAATAATTTGTTGGATATGAGTCGAGGATGCTTTTGACTCTTCAGCTAGACTACGTACTTCATTAGCTACAACAGCAAAGCCTTTGCCGTGTTCACCCGCACGTGCCGCTTCAATCGAAGCATTAAGCGATAGTAAGTTAGTTTGCTCAGAGATTTGCGAAATTGTATTGGTCACTAACGAAATGGATTGTGATTTTTCGTCTAACTTTTTAATCATGGTCGTTACATTATGGAATGATTGTTCAAGATTAGTGTAGGACAGCTCAAGATGATGTACTTGCTCTGTGCCATGTTGTACATTCACCATTACATTATCCACTTCAGTTTCAATAGCAGACGCATGCTGTGACAGCTCGTCAATCTCGCCACTTAATTGTTGGATGGTAGCTACACCTTGGTCAATTTGCATAGATTGTTGATGTGCGCCCAGTGCAATGGTTTCCGTTGCTTTAGATACTTCAGTAACGGCAGTATTATTGTCTGCTGCAATAATGCTAAGCCCCTTAGTAGAAGAGTCCACCGTATGCACATTATGTTTTACATGTGTCACAAGGTTGCGTATGCTCGCAAGCATTTGATTATATTCCTTAGCTAAGTCACCAATCTCATCTTGTGAAGTCACTTTAAACTCATGTGTTAAATCACCAGCGGCTGTACGACGTAGTACACTCTGGAAGTTACGCACCATTTTAGTAAGGCGCTGTGCTAAGTAGCCTGCACAAGCAAGCCCAATGATTAAGCCGATAATAATAGCAACTAGTGCAGTTAAGCGTAGCTCATTCATTTTGGCTACGAAAATAGATTGTGGATGGTAGGCAATCACTTGCCAATCTAATTTAGGGATAGCGTTACTATAAATATCATAGCTCTTACCATCCTGTGTTACAGTTTGGCGTGTTTCACCTTTATAAACCGCATCCACCCATTGATAGTTTTCTAAGTTTGGGATGTCATCTACTGCAGGGTGTTCGCCACTAATTGAAGGGCGAATGTTTTTACCGTCCATCCCCTCAAGGAAGGACGATACAATAACACCCTTATCATCCAAAATCATTAAGGAGTTAGGTGAGTCTTGTTCAAGCATTTTGCGTACTTCACTAATGCGAGATAAATCAATATCATAGCCAACAGAGCCAATCATTTTGCCATCTTTCATTACAGGCGCTACAAGTGATGCTAAAATGGCTCCCGTTACTTTATCTTCGTTAACACCAATCCATTGTAGCTCAGGGTTGGCTTTTAATTTTTTATATGTAGTAGATTCGCGTGTATCAATACCAATATCACCTGAGAAGGATAGCAATAGTTCTCCTGTAATAAAGTTCATGTAGTACACAGCAGCGAGGCGCTCGTTGTCAGTAGCAATTGATTTAATTGCGCTGTTCATTGAGGCATCAAAATTCTTTTGTGAAGCGTACGAAGCAGCAAGTGTACTAAATACATCAAGCGAGCTTTCGTAATTACGCAAAGAGAGGTCAATATGCTTGGCTACGTTTGCTGTATAGGCTTCGTTAGTAGCGATTGCATCTTCTTTAAAAAATTTACCCGTTGTAAACTGCGTCATTATAGTAGTCGCTAGTAATGCAAGTACAATAGCTAAACTAATAAAGATGCTCCATTTAACGCGTATAGAAAGACGTCGTGGTTGTTTAGTCATTGTTGAATGTCTCCTTTTAGTATAATATTCATACGATAATAATACTACATGAGTTGAGAATGATTAACAATAATTAATAGTCGTTAAGTAATGAAATTGTGCAAAACAACCTACATTACACATAAAATTATAAAATACATCATAAAAGTATCATCCATAAAATAACTTTAAATAGAATTATTTTAATTTACAAACAACTTAAGTTGTGCACGCAATAATAGTTAGCCATACGTAGAGTTATGTTACAATATAAGGATTGAAATGGAGGAACGAAGCATGTCTACACCTGTAAAAAAGAATGAGCAATTAACAGTTTATATAGAGGATCTTACGCATGATGGCAATGGCGTAGCTAAGGTAGATGGCTACCCACTATTTGTGCGCGATGCATTGCCACAAGAAGAAGTGAAAATTCATGTAGTAAAAACATTAAAGAAATATGGCTTTGCTAAAACAATTGAGGTCATTACACCATCACCTGACCGGGTAGTAGCACCTTGCGAATATTTTGAGCAATGTGGTGGCTGTCAGCTACAACATTTGTCTTACGAGGGTCAACTAAAATGGAAGCGCTCGATGGTTGAAAATGTTATGAAACGCATTGGTAAAATTGATGTCCCTGTACATGAAGTAAAAGGTATGAGTGAGCCATGGCACTACCGCAATAAATCACAAATTCCTTTTGTGCAAAGTGCAACAGGATTAGCTGCAGGATTTTATCGCCCGCAATCACATGATGTGGTAGATATGGAGCGTTGCTTAATTCAAAGTAAGGAAGCAGATGCCGTATTAGCGCAGTTAAAGTATGATTTGGCTCGTCTAGATGTTACAGCCTACAATGAACAACAACACCGCGGTGTACTGCGTCATGTCGTAGTGCGTACGGCACGCGCGACGGGTGAAGCTATGGTTGTATTAGTAACAGCACAAAAAAAATTACCACAGCGTGACGCTGTAATTGAAGCAGTACGCAAGGCAATCCCAACAGCTACTTCAATTGTGCAAAATATTAATAGTGCCAAAACCAATGTTATTTTTGGCAATGACACACAAACGTTGTGGGGTAAAGATGCGATAGAAGATACTATTGGTGATGTGCGCTTTGCGATTTCAGCACGTTCATTTTACCAAGTTAACCCTGTACAAACAGAGGTGCTTTACAAGCAAGCGCTTGATTATGCACAACTCACAGGTAACGAAGCAGTAATTGATGCGTATTGTGGTATTGGTTCGATCTCATTATTTTTAGCACAACAAGCTAAATTTGTAATGGGTGTAGAAATCGTACCGCAAGCCATTGAAGATGCTAAAAAGAATGCCGCACTTAACGGTTTAATCAATACGTTATTTGAAGCGGGTGCAGCAGAGGATGTTATTCCACGTTGGTTTAAGGAAGGCAAAGAAGCAGACGTACTTGTTGTAGATCCACCACGTAAAGGTTGCGATGAAAAACTAATCGCTACTATTTTAAGCGAGCGTCCAAAACGTGTAGTTTATGTGTCATGCAATCCCGCAACACTTGCGCGTGATCTTCGCCTACTTGAAGACGGCGGCTATAAAACGCAAGAAGTGCAACCAGTAGATATGTTCCCGCATACTACGCACTGCGAGGCAGTTGCTTGGCTGACGTTAGCAAATTAAAAATGTAAGTAAATACAGCCACGATGCTTAAGCATCGTGGCTGTTGTTTTATTTAATGGTACTCAAAGCTATGAAGTTTGAAGCGCCCATTTATATTTTTATACGTTAAGCTGAGTGGGTATCGCTCACCAAAATAACTTTCTACACCGCTCAGTGTAATAAATGCGTCAGTATCTTGTGTAATTTCAAACTCATTAATATACGGGAAGAAGTTACTGTCACAGTTAATACAGAACTGTGGGTCCTCGTAAAAAGCTCTCACTTGTTGTGTCATTTCTGGTGTAGCCAATTCCAAAATGCTGTGCTCAAAATGTGAGAAAGGTAAGAAGTTGTATCCATCCTCTTCTTGAATGACATTCACATAAAGCACTTGCATAATTTCTTGTGAGATTGGGATTAAGTACATACTCATTTCCTGACGTGATAGACCACTTGTTGCAGGTGGCGCTGTAGGAGGGGGCGGCGGTGGCTCTTCCTCAACGACAGGTTCGGTTTGTACTGCTACAGGTTGTGCTTTAGGTTCTTCTTTTTCAACAGGTTTTTCAATAGGCTTTTCAGTAGGTGCTACTGTTGTTTGTTCGCGGATGGGCTCTATGTTTTCAACAGGAGCTTCAGCTTCAGGTTTGACATTGCAAGCTGTAAGTACTAACACAGCTAATACAATTGCTAATTGTTTCATGATATAACCTCCTTTACTGTTAGTATATACCAAAATTATGATAGTTGTTTGCAAATTTCGGCATTTGGGAAAAGTAGCGTGAGAGGTGAGTGGGATGAAAAAAGTTTATGCATGTATAGGGGTGGCAACTTTGCTGTTGTTGAGTGCCTGTAATGAAGCTGCTGAAGTAGAGGAAGAACCAGTGGCTGAAGCTGTAACATCGCCGCAGGAAGATATACATGATCAGCGTGAGCATATTAAAAGTCAATTGCAACAGGATATACTTTTGCCAAATCCAACAGTTACTAAAGGTAATTATTTAGCAACAACGGTAAGTGACAATGGGCATACTGCGCAAATTACGTATTATGAAAGTGGTACGCCTTATGTAGTTAATGATGATGCAATTCCTGCAGAGGCAAAATTACTTGCGCGCTTGGAGGTTACTTCATTTGCGAGTGAGGCAGAGGTTACTGAGTTAGTTGGTCATCAAGATTATACGCAAGCAGGTGGTCAGCCTGTACAATTAAATAAAGCGATTACTGCCTACCAAGATGCAGGTGCGGGCTCTGTATTTACAAGCTGGAATGAGGGCAACTGGGCAATGACAGTACGTGCCTTAACAGCCAATCCAGAGAAAGGCGTGGCACTAGCGAAGGAAATTGTAGATTATTTAGATACTCATTTATTGCCACCACCTGTAGTTGGTTCACTGCATGCAGATGCAGAAGGTGGCGATAATCAAGTGATAACATGGCAAATGGATCATCAACTTTATCATCTAGAGGGTAATGATATTATGACGTTACTTGCAGTAGCTACAAGTGCTAACCAATAAAAATAGAGACCGCCATGGTGGCGGTCTCTATTTGGTTATAGCTTAAAGTAATTGACTTGGTGATTTAATTCTTCGGCGCGTGTTGCGAGCTGGTCAGTGCCGCGTGCCATCTCATCAAGTGTGCTAGCTGTTTCTTGCACAGTTGCGCTTGTTTCTTCTACACCAGCGGCAGCCTGTTGGGAAATTGCCGCAATATCATCAATTGCATGATTAATTTGTGATGTTGTACCCGAAATTCCTTCAAGGTTAGTGGTAATAGTTTGAATGTTAGTTGACATACCGTTCACTGCTTCAGAGATACGTGTGAAGGTAGCGTCTGTTTCGGTAATTTGTGCTGTACCTTTTTTAACTTCTTCATAACCAGCGTGCAGTGATTTAGTAACGTCTGCTGTTTCGTCTTGGATACGCGTTACGATGGATGAGATATCAGTAACCGACAAGGAAACTTGCTCGGCTAATTTGCGTACTTCATCTGCTACAACAGCAAAGCCCTTACCCTGCTCACCAGCGCGTGCTGCTTCAATGGCTGCATTTAATGCGAGTAGGTTAGTTTGGTCGGCGATAGAGTCAATTACAAGTACAAGCTCAGAAATTTCTTTTGATTGTTCATTTAGCCCTTCGACTTTTTGTACAGCTACTTGTACGATTGCATCAATATCATTCATTTGCTTCGTGGAGTCATTCATATAACGTTGACCTGTTAAGGTTAAGGTAAGCACGTTATCAGAGTGCGTCATAAGCTCCTCACCTTCTTGACTAGCAACAACAACTGTTGAAGAAAAGTTTTCCATAATTTGTGCTAAATCAGTTGCGCTACTTGCTTGTTGCTCAGCACCTTCAGCTAGCTCTTGCATAGTACGCGCTACTTGTTCAGCACCTGTTCGTACTTCGTTAGAAGATTGTGCAATTTCCTCACTGTTAGCCGCTACAGTTTGCGCTACGTCATTAATTACGGTTAATGTACCACGTAGTTGCTCATTCATACTGTTTGTAGCATCTACAAGTAAACTGATTTCATCTTTAGTTTTTACAACAAGTGGAGGTTGACGCAAATCACCATTCGCAAGGTTTTGCATATAGTTTACAACTTGTCGAATTGGCTTAGTCATTAAATCGGCTGTTACAATGCCAATGATAATAGAGGCAATAATGACAGAAACGCCAACAATTAGGCCAATAATTTTTGCCTTTTGGGCATCAGCCGTCATTTTTTGTCCGCGATTCGTAATATTTTGACTACTTACTTCAGCCATTTGTTGATAGCCATTACTCACCTCTGTGCCAAGCGTTACTGCTTTTTCGGCATTAGCAATAGCTTTTGTACGGTCCTTTTTATATACAGCAAAGACACCAGTTTGGATTTGCTCGCGCCAGTCTCGTGCTTTATCTGCCAGTGTGTTAAGTGCGGCAGCTTCTTCTGGTGCTGTTAATTCATTTAATACCTTTACTTGTTCTTCCGCTACATCAATATAATGATCAAATGTTTTAATATGTATAGGGTCACCTGTTAGTAAATAATTTGCTACTGCTGCTGTACGAAGATTGATAGATGTAGCAAGTTCGTCGTTAGCCATTAGTAGGCGTAAGTCCTCATCCACAATTGTTTTACTCTCATTCGCTACTATAGTATTAGCCGAAAAGCTATAAATACTGTAGACAGCAACGAAAACAACAATGATGGCAAAGGCACTTAACAATTTCATTTTAATCGATTTCATTCCAAAATCCTCCTTTTTTACTATTACTCATAATTTTAGCAATAGTATACTATGATAACAAGTTCGATACGCAATAGAAGAAATTTTGGTCATTAAACACAATAAAGCACAAGGTTAGAACGGAAAAGGTGGTTGTTAAATAAAAAAGCGCCCCGAAAAAGGAGCGCGATTGTTCATTATTCGTAACGTAATGCTTCGATAGGGCTAAGCTTAGAAGCTTTGTTGGCAGGTAAGATACCAAATACAATCCCAATCAATGAAGAAAAGGCTACGCCAATTAAGATGACGATAGGGTTCATTGAAGCTGCGAATGGTAAGAATTGTGAGGCAATGGTTGTTACAATTGTAGCGAAGCCAATGCCAATCAAGCCACCTAATGAAGTTAGCGTTACAGATTCAATTAAAAATTGTAATAAAATTTGCCCGCGAGTAGCACCTAGCGCTTTGCGTAGACCAATTTCACGTGTACGCTCTGTAACAGATACTAGCATAATATTCATAACACCAATACCGCCAACAAGTAGAGAGATGCCGGCAATACTACTAATGAATAATGTAATAGTTGAGTAGAACTTATCAAACTCCTCTAAGAACTCGGACATATCATTTGTTTGATAGTAGCCATCTTCACTACCTACAATAGCAGTCAGTTTTTCGGCTGCGGCATTACCTGTTTCACTTAATGTTTCTGGATTATCTGCGATTACTTCAATTTCCTCAATCTCGCGACTGCCAAACATTAAGGCAATAAGTGTACGAGGCATTAGCATTTCACCACTAGAGAAGCCATCAAATTGTAAAAGCTCTTCAGGTAGTGTTGATTTATACACACCTACGATTTTATAAGGATTATCATCAATATCAACAATAGCGCCAACGGCATCTTCGTCAGGCTTAAATAATTTTTCACGCGTGACAGAGTCAATCATAGCTACACGAGAGTAACTGTCATTATCGCGCGTATTAAGACGACGACCTTCAAGTAGTTGGATGTCTTTTGCGATAAAGTATTGATTATCAATCCCTTTAATTTGCATCTCAGCTGTTTTGTCATTGTTGATAAGGTTACCCCAGCCACTATTAGTACCAATCACCGTTTTAACACCAGGTACTTCTTTTAATTGTAGTAACTGTTCTGATGTTACTTCAGGTGGTTCAATCCATTCCATTTCACCTGTTTCGTCAAAAGTTGTTTGCTCAAAGTTAAGTGAAATGGCATTATCATCAGCGTTAAACATATCGTCAGTCATTTGCTTTTTAGCACCTTCACCGATTGCAACAACGATAATAACCGCACCTACACCAATGATGATGCCGAGCATGGTAAGGATGGAACGTACTTTATGATTCCAAATAGAAGAGAGCGCAAGGACAAAGCTTTCCCAAATATTCACTTGACCACCTTCTTATCTTCCACGATTAAGCCGTCACGTAGTAGAATGATGCGGTCTGTATAGGCTGCAATTTCTTCTTCATGGGTAACGATAATAACGGTTTTACCTTCGCGGTTAAGCTCAGTTAATAGCTCCATAATTTGCACACCTGTTTTAGAGTCAAGTGCGCCTGTTGGTTCATCTGCTAAAATGATTGAAGGATTATTTACAAGTGCGCGGGCAATAGCTACACGTTGTTTTTGACCACCAGATAGCTCACTAGGCAAATGCCCCATACGCTCCTCAAGACCTACTTTAACTAACAAATCTTTAGCGCGCTCTGCACGTTCTTTCTTTGAAACTCCCGCATAAATGAGTGGTGTTTCGACATTTTTTTGTGCGTTAAGCCTTGGTAATAAAAAGAACTGCTGAAAGACAAAGCCAATATGTTCATTGCGCAGTTTAGCTAAATCTTTTTCTTTAGCACTGCCCACATCATCTCCATGTAAAAAATACGTACCCTCGGTTTGCTTGTCCAAAAAGCCAATAATATTCATTAATGTGGATTTACCGGAGCCAGAAGGCCCCATAATAGCGACAAATTCGCCATCAGCAATCGTTAAATCAATACCATGTAGTACAGGCACACGTAATTCGCCTGAGCCGTATACTTTTGTGATGTTACTTAGCTTCATCTTTTGTCGCCTCCTCTGTTGGTTCTTCTTGAGGCTCCATTTCTTCTTCAATTACTTCTTCTACTGGTGCATCTTCTTCAAGCATATCTTCATCCATTAATGGCTCATCTACAGAAGGAAGGTCTTTTGCTTTAACCTCTTTACCTACCTCAAGATTTTTTTGTGCCACGATGTATGGGTTAATAACAACTAGCTCGCCTTCTTCTAAGCCTTCTGCAATACCTGCAAACTCGTCGCTAGAGTCACCTAAAACGATTGAGCGTTTTTCCATGATATTGTCTGCTGTTAGGACATAAACAAACTCTTCGCCGTTTTCGTCAATATCAATTGCCATGTGTGGGATTGCTAGCTGTTCGCTTTGCTCTAAGTCCGACACATTGATTTCAAGTGATACGTGGAAACCTTGACGCAGTTCAGATGTATCATCAGTAATGGCTACCTTGAACGGGTACATTGTAACGTTACCGCCACCGCCGCCACCCATTTCATCGCCGCCACCTTCGCCACCTGGGAAGTGTGAGACAGATTCAATTGTGCCGTTCCATGTGCGGTCTTTAAATACTTTAGGTCGAATGATAACAGGTTGGTCCTGCTTGATTTTTACCGTATCAAATTCACTCATCGAGCCAATGACTTTAAATGGTCCGCTTGAAATAATATGTACGATAGGCTCGCTACTACCATTTTCGCTTGGCTCAACGTTTTTATTAATTTTCACGATGATGCCATCAATCTTACTCTTTACAACCATTTTTTCTTTTGTTGCAGCTAAGTCATTAATTGTTTCTTGCGCAGAGGAAATTTCGCCCTTAATGTTTTCAACTTCCATTTCAAGGGATACAATTTCTTTAGCCGCTGCATTTAGTTCAGCTTTAGATAATTCAGGGTTCTTCTTCATATCTGTCAGTTGCTTACGTGCAGCGCCAAGCTCATTTACTGTAATGTTTAAACGGCTTGTTGTTAAATCACGTGCGCGAACAGCTTTCGTGTATTCATTGTTAACCTTTGTTGCATCATAAGCGAAGAGGGGAGTGCCCGCCTTAACTTGTTGATTTTCTTTTACTAAAAATTCTTTGATTTCACCATTTTCACCTTCTGCAAATACTTTTTGCTCATCAGTAGGGATAATTTTACCTGTTACTAAAATGGTTTCACCAAGCTCTTGCTTTGCTACTGGCTCAGTCATTAAAGGCTCATCAAAATCTTCAAACCCTTCATTATTGCCTTTTAGCTTTAGCACAGCAAATACAATACCAGCAATAACAAGTAGCCCAATAATTATGCCGAGTACAATCTTTTTTGTTTTACTCATTGCTTACCTCCAATTAATTTAGTGCAAACGAATGCCTATACTGTAGTACGAAACAGTACGGATTATGTTTCATAATTTAATAGACGAGCGAGAATTGGGAAAAGTTGAGTCTTACGCGGAAAAGCATAGTATACTAATTGATGAAGCAAGTGTTAGCAAACAAAATCAGTGTTTTTTTAACAGCTTTCCGAAAGAAGTCTCCCACCTCAAGGAACGTAAAGGGTATAGCCCTGTGAGTAGGTGGGAGATGAATTTCGGTTGGCTTTAGCCAACGTTATTTTTCTAAGCCTTTTCTCAATAATTCGAGAATAGTTGCTGTTCTTGTAGCTATTCCGTTTTCTTCTTGGTATTTATCTAATTTCTCGATAATTGGTTTAGGCATACGAACTTCTACTCGTTCTTTATTATTTTTCAAAACTATCACCTCTTACTTGATTGTACGGTATTTCTACGATACAATCAATATATACGATATTATTCCGTACAAA
>NZ_JPUW01000024.1:0-40479 GCF_000743635.1 Lysinibacillus sp. BF-4
TCCCAGCCTCTTTTTATTGTAATGCCTGTGTTAAGTCTTCAATTAAGTCTTCAATATCCTCAAGTCCTACGGATATACGAATAAGCCCATCCTCAATGCCTAACGCCAAACGACGTTCACGCGGAATAGAAGCATGCGTCATTTTTGCTGGCAAAGAAATCAAACTTTCGACTGCGCCTAAGCTCTCTGCTAAAGTAAAGAATTTTGTACGTTGCAATAATGCTAGCGCTTGTTCTTCTGTCGCAACCGTAAAAGAAATAATACCGCCAAAACCACTCGCTTGAGCCTCATGAATAGTATGACCTTTATGCGAGCTCAAACCTGGGTAATACACCTTCTCTACTTTAGGATGTGCTACCAAAAATGCGGCTAACTTATTGGCGTTATGCTCGATTTCTTCCATACGTACGCCTAATGTTTTCATGCCACGAATTAAAAGCCAACTATCATGTGGGCTTAGGACAGCACCAGCCCCGTTTTGAATAAAATGTAGTTGCTCTGCCAACTGCTCATCTTTAACAGCTACTAAACCTGCTACTACATCACTATGTCCACCTAAATATTTTGTTGCACTATGCACTACAATATCAGCACCCAGTACTAAAGGATTTTGCCAGTAAGGCGTACTAAACGTATTATCCACAATTAGCGTTAAATTATGTTGTTGCGCAAGTTGTGCGACTGCACGTATATCCGTCACCTTTAATAAAGGATTGGTTGGCGTTTCGATAAAAATTGCCTTTGTTGCAGAGGTAATTGCAGCTTCAATTGCCGCATGGTCTGCTGTATCTACAAAGCTTACACTAATATTATTTTTTGCTAAAATCTTTGTCATTAAGCGATATGTACCACCGTACACATCATCTGTAATAAGTAAATGGTCGCCCGCTTCAAACAATTGCATTACCGCATGGATTGCGGCCATACCAGAAGCAAAAGCAAAGCCATGTGTACCTTGTTCAATTGCTGCAATAAAGCTCTCTACACCTTCTCGTGTAGGGTTGCCCGTACGTCCATACTCATACGTAAAATCTCCTACACTTTTTTGTTTAAATGTACTTGCCTGAAAAATTGGTAAAGATACGGCACCTGTTTGTGCATCTGTTGTAATACCACCATGAATTAACGCTGTTTTTTTACGCATTGCTTTGACCCCCAAATATATTTTTTGTTAAGTAACGATCACTGCTGTCCGGAAAAATTGTCACAATTGTTAATGGCCCTGTTGTCTGTTCGGCAATTTGCAAACAGGCATCTAGCGCCGCACCTGAAGAACTACCAACAAGTAACCCTTCCTGTGAAGCCAATTGTTTCACACGCAAAAAGGCTGCATCATCCGAAATTGTATATACCTCATCAAATAAATCAGTAGTAAAAAATGGTGGAAATAATTCCATACCAATGCCCTCTGTACGGTGTGGCCCTGCTAAACCACCATTAATAATTGAGCCCTCTGGCTCTACAATAGCGGTTTTAATATGCGAGAATTGCTCTTTTAAATAGCGTGAAGTCCCCATAAATGTACCTGCTGTTCCTGCACCTGCTACAAAGTAATCAAGCGCATCTAGCTCATTGCTAATCTCTGGTCCGAGCGTGTGGTAATACGTAGCTGGATTCCATTCATTCGCAAACTGATTAGGAAAATAACTATCCTCAAGTTGTTGGTGAAGTGCTTGCGCCTTAGCAATAGCTCCCTTCATTCCCTGTGCTTTAGGTGTTAGTACAATTTCTGCACCCAATGCGGCTGCAGTTACTTGTTTTTCTACACTAAAGCCATCAGGCACAACAACCATAACGTTAACACCAAAATAAATGCCTGCGAGAGCTAAGCCAATTGCTGTATTACCTGCAGTAGGCTCAATAACTGTACCGCCCTGCTGTAATTTACCGCTTGCTAAAGCTTGCTCAATAATATGAAAACCTAAACGATCTTTAATGCTACCGCCTAAATTTAAAAACTCTAGCTTAGCGTAAATTTTAACGTTTTCACGCGGTGCTATTTTTTTTAGCTCGTATAAAGGTGTATTACCAACGAGCGCTCGCATATCACTAACCATCCATCACAGCTCCCTTTATTAAACCAACTAAATAAGTTGGGATATGTATTGTTCATCATATTAGCACAGCTTGAAAAACAAAACAACACTAATCCTAGTTGACAACTAAGGTATTTAAATTTATGCTCGTTACATTACAGTAAATGGAGGCGGATAGCATGCGAAAAATTTATACCTTACAAAAAACAGCACCGCCCAAATTGCTTTGGCGCAGTGCTGTCCCGATTTTATTTTTAATTATTTGGTTTTGGCTATCTACTTGGTTGCCTGTGCCATCACCCACAATTTTTACGTTACATTAATCAAATTTCAAGCCTTTAAGTGCATTCGCTAAGGCATCATTTACTGGCTCTTCATCTTGCTGTTTCATAAATTTTTGTACTTCATGCTTACTAACTTTACCCTTATTATTTTGCTGGCGACGCTTTTGGAATGACGACATTTTTTCACGATAGCCACAGCGACATGTAAAGATTTGACCATCTCCCTCACCACGTAGCTCTAATTTCTTTTTACACTCAGGGCAACGTGCATTCGTTGTGCGCGATACATTTTTACGATGTCCACATTCTCGGTCTTGGCACACTAACATCTTACCGCGCTTACCATTTACCTCAAGCATTGGCTTACCGCAATCTGGGCATGATTTAGTCGAAATATTATCATGCTTAAACTTCGTGTCATCCGCTTTAATCTCACGCACAATTTCCTTCGTATATTGTTTCATTTCCGCAATAAAATCAGCCTTTTTCAATTTACCTTGGGCAATTTGCTCAAGTTTTAACTCCCACTCACCTGTAAGCTCAGGTGAACGTAATCCTTCAGGGACTAAATCTAATAATTGTTTACCCTTTGACGTTACATAAATTTCTTTTCCTCCGCGTTTTTCGATAAGGAAAGAGTTAAAGAGCTTTTCGATAATATCAGCACGGGTAGCTACTGTACCTAAACCACCAGTTGATTTTAATGTAGCAGCTAACTGTTTATCACTCGCTTGTAAGTAGCGCGTTGGGTTTTCCATAGCTGATAGTAATGTAGCTTCATTAAAGCGTGCTGGTGCTTTAGTTTGTCCTGTTGTTTCATGCACTACCGTTACATCTAACTTATCGCCCTTCGCAAGCTTTGGTAGTAACTGCTCTTTTACATCACTATCGTCTTCCTCTGCATGATTGTATACCTCTTTAAAACCTTGCACTGTTACGGTTTTACCACGCGCAATAAAATTTTCATCCGCAATGGCTGCATGGATAGTTAATTGCTCATACTCATGTGGTGGATATAGCACGGCTAAAAAGCGCTTTACTACTAAATCATAAATTTTGCGCTCCTTATCATTAAATGCTGATTGGTTAACATACTCCTCTGTTGGAATGATGGCATGGTGGTCACTCACCTTACTATCATCTACAAAAGATTTATTGGCTTTAATCGGTTTGGTTAATACTTTATTAGCTAATGTACGATATTCGCCAACACCACATGATTTAATACGTTCTGGTAATGTTGCTACAATATCACTTGATAAATAGCGTGAGTCTGTACGTGGGTAAGTTAATACCTTATGCTGCTCATAAAGCTTTTGCATGATGTTTAATGTTTCTTTCGCAGAGTAACCGAAAATTTTATTTGCATCACGTTGTAGTTCTGTTAAATCGTATAAGCCAGGTGCGTAGGCTTTCTTTTGTTTGATATCGAGCTGTGTAATAACCGCTTGTTGGTTGTTAATTTTTTTCATTACTGCTTCTGTTTTTGCACGATCAAATGTTTTCGTGTCCTTTGTTTGGCTATCTTGCCATGTTAACTTAACTGTTGGTGTTTTAGCTTCGATACCATAAAAGGTTTTTGGTTTAAACGTCATAATCTCTTGCTCACGAGCTGCGATAATGGCAACCGTTGGTGTTTGTACACGCCCTGCTGATAGTTGCGCATTATGTTTTGTTGTTAAAGCGCGCGTAGCGTTAAGCCCTACATACCAATCAGCCTCAGAGCGTGCTACAGCTGCATCATATAAATTTTCGTAGGCTTTGCCTGGTTTTAGACTAGCAAAGCCTTGCTTAATTGCCTTATCCGTTACAGACGAAATCCACAAACGCTTTGTTGGCTTGTTGACGCGTGCTTTATCAATAATCCAACGCGCTACTAGCTCACCTTCACGCCCTGCATCTGTTGCGATAATAATTTCATTAACATCTTTGCGTACAAGCTGTGATTTTACAGCATTGTATTGTTTAGTTGTTTGACGAATAACCGTCGTTTTCAGGTCATTAGGCAACATTGGTAAGTCTTCTAGATTCCATGTTTTATACTTTTGATCATAAGCCTCTGGGTCAGCAAGTGTTACTAGGTGACCAAGCGCCCACGTCACAATATATTCATTGCCCTCTAAATAACCGTTACCTTTTTTCGAACAATTTAGCACACGCGCAATATCACGTGCTACTGAGGGTTTTTCTGCAATTACTACTTTTTTAGCCATGGTTTAGCTCCTCTTTAGTGGTATATTTTTCGCGCCATATTAAGCGCTGCTGTTGATTTAATTTCGCCTCTACTTGCGCGTCCCACTGTGCATCTAGCACATGCCAAACGCGTGCATAGTAGCTGTCTTCCTCTTTATTATAAAGCACAAAATACAAGCAAGGCACATCATATACTTGCTGATGACTCACCTGCTCAATTGTGGTGACAAGTTGCGCTGTTGACTGCGTAAGTTGGGCACAGTAAATCTCGTCTTCAATATTAATCGTTTCAGGGACGTCCTCAAGTGGCTCTGGCAAATATACATTAGTCTCAATGTCTTCTAAACTACTCGCTACAAAAGCTTCGTGCAATGTACTATAGAGCAAGGTATCTATTGTTGTTTCGAGCTGTTGCTCAAAAATCCCAAGTGCTAGTTGTTGCTCGCCTTTTTCTGTTAGGTGATAACTCGTATCCTGTGTCAGCATGCGCTCACGCATAAGTGCTTGTAAAATATCCGTAATGAATAAAATTTCGACATGTAGCAACTCACTAATTTGTGTCGGGCTTTTAATTGGCATTTTTTTGATAACGAGTAAAATCATTTTCATTAGTACATCCATAGGCGCTCGTGAAATTGGCGTGTACTGTACCTCAATTGCTTGTACAGGCACACTAAAGTCACCACGCTCTACAATCTGAACATGTAAATCCTGTAATAGCTCGCGTGCTAAACGCTCTTTTAATTGCTCCATTACATCACTCCTACTGCCTCTACTTGTTGAAGCCCTCCCGCCTGCTGAACGGTTTGTTTTAAAGTTTGGTACATACTGCGTGTAGGTGCTTGGCGTGCTTTATTAGCAAACATATCACTACTCCCCACGAGCACTAATAGCTGACGCGCACGTGATAAAGCAACATTTAAGCGGCGATAGTCCTTAGCAAAACCAACGTCGCCCCCTTTTTGTGCATTACGCACCATACTAACGACGACAATATCCATCTCCATACCTTGAAACTTATCTACCGTTCCTGTACGAATAAGTAGATGAGGTAGGTTAAGCTCCTGCGTTACTAAACGTGTTAAGCGCTTCACTTGCTCACCGTAAAAACTAATCACACCTACGCTTTTTTGCGACGCTTGAGGTAGCAAGCCAGCTTGTTTAGCTGTTGCAACCGCTTCGTTTGTTTCTCGTAGTAAATTAGCAATTGTAGTTAGCTCTCCTTCATTAAAACGACTTGTACCGTTTGGCATCCGTTGCTCCTCAAACTCGCTTGTAGTGGGCGTATCTAACCACACTAAATGATTAGCTCGCGTAAAATAAGAGGTTTGTAAGTAGTGATCGCGTAGCGCATCCGAATCACCTAACCCACACTGCAAACCGCCTGCTTCGTCAGCATAAAACGGTGCAATACTTTGCATTATTTGCTCATGCATACGGTACTGAATGGCAAGCATTTGTTTATTGGCAGCTGGCAATTGTTTAAATAAGCGCTCAAATAGCGACTCTTTTAATAATTGTGCTAGCTCTTGCTTACCTTCAAAAGTAGGGTTGTTTTGTAAAATTTGCGCCATTGTTTCCTCAAGTGTATCGTCACCAAGTAATGGTGGTAGTTGATGGTGGTCTCCCACTAAAATAATTTGCTTACCTTTTAACATTGGTAATAATAACTCAGGCGGTGTAGCCTTCGATACTTCATCAATAATTACTGTATCAAATGTGTCAAAGCTATTGGTAAACTCTGCACGCGCCGAAGCTACACAAGTTGTGCCTACTACATTTGCATGGCGTACATACATCTCTCGTATTTTACTAACATCCTCATCCGTTGCCTCTGCTAATAAGCCTGTCCAAGTTTGACGTAATTCATCAATAAGGGGCTGTTGGCGTTGCTGTTCTTCTAACACTTCACACTGCGCTACAATTTGCTGTAATGCTTCTTGCAGCTCTTTTTTCGTGTGTTCTGGTGTTGTTTGTTGAAGCTGTTTTAATGCCTTAGCCTGACGTTGAAGTTCGCTACCTTCTTTATTTTTTTCGCGGCTCAGCTCGGTTTGCTCTGTAATTGCCGCTTCGACTTGTTGCTGTTGTTGTTCAATTTGCTTTATAAGTTTTTGCACATCAACTAATTGCTGCTCAAGGCGTTGTAATTGAATTAATTGAAGCTCAACATCGAGTTGTGCTTGTGCTACTTGTTGCAATTGGTTATTTAGTGTTGCTATTGAGGCTGTAGGTGCAGTTATAGTAAAAGCTTGTAGCTGCTCTGTTAATGCTTGCTGTTGCTGACTATGATTCGTTGCCGTTTGACGAATAAAATCATTCATAAAACGCTCTTGGCGTAGCACATTTGGTAGCAATGAACGTAGGTAAGGTAACTCCTGCGTTAATGTTTGCTCACTCACCGCAAGCTGTTGGCACTTGCGATGCACATACATACTCATCACCATAAAGGCTTGTAACCATGTTAGAAGCTCCTGCTCTTGCCACTGTGCTAAAGGCACTAGAGCGATTTTATCCTGTAAACTATGCAAGCCTTGCTGTATTTTAGTCATTGAAAAATGCCCCTGTTTAGCAATAGCTTGTTGCTTACACATTGCATACTGTTCTTCTGTTAGATGGGTGGCTAACTCACTAATGATTTGCTTTAGCTCAACTTGTAGTTGCTGATGCTTAGTTAACTGCCCGTAGCTTCGTAGTGTATCACCAAGCCCTCTAGGAAAATGTCGAACTGAAAGCCCATAATGTTTAAAGTAGCGTGCTACACGCTCAGCCGTTGTTAACGTAGCAATAAAGCGTTCGGCATCGTCGTAATGCGCTTGGTCATATACTTTTTGTGAATGCGTCACGGTAAGTTGTTGTGCTACGTGTTGGTAGGCAAGCTCAGTTTTATACGTTTGTTGTTGCTTGGCATAGCGTGCCATACGCTCAGTTAACTCCGCTACTGTTGGCTCACGCTGTTGTTGTTCAAAAAGCTGTTCAAGCTGATTTAACTGTGCAATCAGTTGTTCATTTAGCGCTTGCTGTTGTTTAAGAAGCGCTTGTTTCTTTTCGTCAGCCTCATCAATTTGCGCCTTACACGCTAGCATTTGTTCGCGTAGCTTAGGTAGTGCTTGCTCTGCTTCGTTTTTTTGTACAATGTCTGCTTCTGATTGTATTATCGCTTGTTGCAATTGTTGCTGCTCTGTTTGAAGTGCTGTGATTTTTGCCGCCTGCTCTTGCGCTACAGTAGGTTGCTGTACAATATCTGCTTGTACTGCTGCGAGCGTTTGCTCCAACCAGTAATAGCCAACATTATCCTCAATAAAAGGACGCCCCTCCTCCTCAATACTCTCTGTACGTCCAAAACGTAAAATACGCGTATCCACGTCTTTTAATAAACGGCCAAGTGCATTATCTACAGCTAAGTTAGACTGCGAAGCAATGAGGGTACGTTTACCTGCTCGGACATTTTGCAAACAAATTTCGGAGATAACTGTTGTCTTACCTGTACCTGGTGGGCCTTGTATAGTAAAAATGTCTGAAGCCGCAAGTGCACCTCTTACTGCATCTTGCTGGTACTCATTTAGCGTGTTGTGAAAGGTAATAGGTGCTAGCTCCTGCGGGGGCTCAAGTGTTGGTTTTTTATCAAATAAAATTTGCTCAAGGTTAGGGTTTACCGCTAAACCATTAGCTAACGCTTTAAAACCGCCACGCAAACGTTGTAATTGAATAAGCGTAGCGCGATTACTAAAAGTCACAAGTTTATCACTATGTAGTAACTCACGTTTACGTGCCGCACGCTGGGCTTTGCCACGCAACTCAACAGTAATCGTTTTATCCTGCTTGTTGATCTTGCTTACACTGCCTGCTTCAGCATGCCCTGTAAAAGATACACCGTAGTTTTCGATTTGTTGTAGCTGTTTGCTAGTTAACGAAAGTTGTAATGTGAGCTTAGTAAAACTGTCATTAAAATAGGCATTGCGATAACTTGCTTCAATATCATTTTGTGTTTCCTTGCTCTCCTGAATTTGTAAATAGCCTTCCCAACCAGCAATACGTTTTTGTACATAAGCTGAGCGCTCTTTAGCAATCGGCAAGTTTGCAATCTTTGTTCGAAATGGCTTAGCAAAAATCCCTTTACGGAATGTTTCTGTAATAAATTTAATGTCGAGTGATAGACGGTAGTTGGTTGCGAGGTGCTGATGGTAGCGTTGTTGCTCAAGCTGATAGTTAACTACTACAAAGCCATCCTCTTTACATAAACAATGCATAACAATGACATCGCCTTGTAATGCTTTATTTTCTGTGGGGCTAATAATTAATTTAACCTTTAGCTCATCTACTTCTTGTGCCGCTTCACGCTCAATATGAACATGATAAAAGGATTGCTTATTAAATAACTGCTCGGCCTTTTCGTAATGCGCCTCCATCTTTGCTCGCGCTGTTTTTGTTAAAATCAAACTACATTCTTGTCGCACACACTCACTCCCTCCGATTTACACATATCCTCTCATTTTAGCACAAAAAAATGCCGCAGCGTATTTGTAGCTCACGCTGCGGCATAGTAGATTTATTCGTCGATTGCTTCTTTACATAGTGTGTCGCTCATCGCACAATATTGCACGAAAACGCGCGCTAGTTCACGTAGGCGATCTTGTACGCCTTCATCAATAATCTTATTATCCGCATTAAAATGCGTTGTATGTGTGTACACGTAGTTAGGTGTCACTAATGCACGGAAATAATCTAAAATTGGTTTTAGCTGGTTTTCCACCACAAGGTGATGCTGGTATGTGCCACCGTTTGCGACAATCGAAACTGGCTTATAGCGCATTGTTTTAGGGTGTAACATATCAAACGCATTTTTTAACACACCAGGGATAGAGGCTTGGAAGATTGGCGTTGCAATAATATAAGCATCCGCTTCCTCAAATTTTGCTACCATCGCCTTCATCGAATCATTTAACGGTGTGCCATCAACAATTTGGTGCTCATACTCACTAAAGTACATAATTTCTAATTCAAAGTTTGGCGCAAGGTCTTGAATGTACTCTTCAATTTGTTGTAAAATCGCGCCTGTTTTACGGCCTAATACTGTGCCGTCAACAAGTAAAATCTTCATGTCCTAATACCCTCCACTTAGTTAATAATGTTATTCCATTGTAGCAAAACATCCTTGACCTGCGTAATAATTCGGATAAATTCAGTCTTTTGACGTAGCTTGCTTACGTCGTTCTTGCTCTAATCGCTCTTGTACGCGTGCTTCTTTAACTGCAGGTGATACCAAGCTTACAATGGTTGCGCCTGACTCAACATTACGTACTTTACCATTAACAAAGAAGGAAATATCCCCTTCCTCACGCACAACAAATAATGGAATACTATCAGGTGCTTTCGAACGCATAAACTGATTATACGTATACTTATCTGTAATTGATGTGCGACGCATAACAAAGCCTTGCTCTAATAAATCATTTAATTTATGAATGTCCTGTGTTGGTTCAAATAACATTTTACCACCAAGAGACTTACGGTAATTTTGCGGGTCATTCATATGCATCGTTGTTTGGTACAAGTTTTCACGACCTAAATCGGGTACAAAACTTGCACAAATCAATGCATTATAGGAATCATCTGTCGTTGCAGCAATCATTTTTTCGTATGGTGATAAATCCACGCTATACTCCGTTTGTTCAGATAATACATCCCCCGCTAAACTTGGTATACCCGTTCGACGAGCATCGCGTAAATCTTGCCAGTTGCGATCCATAATTAAAACTGGCTTATTTAACTCTTGGAGCTCTTGTGCAAGTGCGGCTGCAAATGGTGAGCCACCAATAATTAATACGCCCGACTCTTTCGTGGCTGTTAAACCAAGTTTATCTGCCAACCAGCTAATTGAAAACCCATGCGCAAGTACAGTAGCAAACACTAAGGCTAGTGTTAAAGCGGTTAATACTTGCCCATCCTCATAGCCTGCATCCACTAACACTGTTGCAAAGTAACCAGAAACTGTTAAAGCTACGATACCACGCGGCGCAATCCAACCTAGCAGGATTTTTTCGTTTAAGGGTACACCTGTATTAATTGTCGCAATAAAGATAGACAGTGGGCGCACGATAAACATCATCGCTAATACAAACAGCAACATACGAATATCTAAAATACTTTTTAACGTATCAAGCGATAATGAGGCAGTTAACATTACAAAGACGCTTGAAATTAATAGTACCGAAACATTTTCTTTAAAGTGACGCATATCGCGAATTGAGCTTAAATGCATATTAGCCATAATCATACCCATAGCTGTAACAGCAAGTAACCCTGTTTCGTGCATAACTGCATCGCTAATACCAAAAGCTACGAGTACAAAGGCAAATACGACAGGTGATTTTAAATACTCTGGTACAAAACCACGCTCAAGTAAAATCCCTAGACCAAAACCAATACCTAGCCCTAGCACAACAGCAAATAAGGCTGCTGCAAAGAACTCCAGTAATGCTACACCTGTTGTTTGTGCATCAATAAAAAGCACAACATTGAAGGCAAATAATGCAAGCAATGCACCAAATGGGTCAACAACAATCCCTTCCCATTTTAAAATGGAAGCAGGGCGCTCTTTTAATTTTGCTTGACGTAAGAGCGGTAAAATAACCGTTGGCCCCGTTACAATAAACAAGCCCCCAATAACAAAGGCTACCTGTAGTGACAGCCCTGCAACATAATGCGCCGCAAGTGAACCCGCAATCCAAGCTACAAAGGCTCCGATTGTCGAGATTCTAAAAATCGGTTTACGAAATCCTTTAATCTCCCTAAAGTCGAGACTTAAACTACCTTCGAATAAAATAATCGCTACAGCTAATGAGATGAGCGGATTAAAAATAGCCCCGAAACTTTGCGATGGATCAATTAAGCCTAAAAACGGACCAACAAGTAACCCCGCAAACGACATAATAACAATGGCTGGGATATTAAAGCGCCATGCTAGCCATTGCGATAAAATCCCTAAAAATACAATGAGTGTGATTTGAAATAATAAAGAATCTAACATAAACTTTTCACTTCCTTTCTTCTTTTCTTACCTTTTTCGTTATGTTTTACTCGCGTTCTTTCCAATTAAATATAATTTCTTCTTCTTGCTCATGCACTGCTGGCGGCTGTAATTGCTGTAGCTGATGAGATTGATAGATGGCTACCTTTTGTTTTTTTTCGTATAAAGCAATACAGAGCATAGCCTGCGCTACTTGCCGAGCTTCAATAGATTTAAAACGTTTAAGCGGGCCTACTAACACAGGTCGTAAAAGTGCAAGCATTACTGCTCCAACGCGCTCACCAAAACGAAACTCCTCACGCGCACCTGTTAATAACGAAGGACGCACAATGGACAGCTGTGGCAAATCAAGCTCAATCAAATCACGCTCTAACATACCTTTTACCCTACTATAATAAACAAAAGATTTTGCATTAGCATTCATTGCGGTAATTACAATAAAATGCGGTATGCCCTTTTTCTTTGCGAGTGATGCGATGTGTAAAGGGTACGAAAAATCCACCTTTTCAAAAGCCTGGCGTGAGCCTGCCTTTTTAATTGTTGTACCCAAACAGCAATACACCTCGTGGGCAAAATCAATATCGCGCTCCTCTAAACGATCAAAATCACGTACCTTAACCATTAATTTATCGTGGGTAAAATCTATTTTTTTGCGCACAATGACTGTGACAGACACATACTCATCACACGCACATAATTGCTTTACTAACTCGCTCCCTACAAGCCCCGTTGCACCCACAACAATCGCCGAACGTAACTTCATGCTCGTCACCCCTTCTTTCTATCTTTATCTTTACATAGCTAAGCTACTATTTCACTATATAGTTTCGGCATATCGCGTTTGATTTTCCAATTTCCACATGCTATATTTCAAAACAGGTTACACTTTTATCATAGGAAGGAAGTTACGTATGCAAACGAAAAGTCAAATTCAATATCAAATTACTGAGCTTAAAATGGATTACATGAATTTACAGGGTGATATCGAAAAACTAGAGTCAACAGGACATAACGATATGGTTACAAAAGCAGAACAGCGTCTTTCAGATATGGAAGCTCGCCTAGCGGAGCTAAACAAACAGCTTGCGGCACTTTAAAGAGAAGAGGAACGTTTCATGGCAATTTTAACAGTTGAAAAACTTGGTCACTCATTTGGTGACCGTACATTATTTAAAGATGTATCATTTCGTTTAGTTGAAGGCGACCATATTGGGCTTGTGGGTGCAAATGGTGTCGGTAAATCAACTTTAATGAGCATTATTACAGGGCAAGCCATTCACGATACAGGCAAAGTAGAATGGCTACCTAATACACACTACGGCTATTTAGATCAACACACCGTACTCGAAGCAGGTCGCACTATGCGAGAAGTACTTCGTGACGCCTTCCTTCCTTTATACAAAAAAGAAGAAGAGCTAAATGAAATTACGAATCAAATGGCTGATGCTACACCAGAAGAACTCGAAAAATTATTAGAAGATATGGCAGAAATTCAAGACGCATTAGACGCAGGCGATTTTTATACATTAGATATGAAAATCGAAGAAATTGCGCGCGCCTTGGCTTAGATGCTATTGGGCTTGAACGTGATGTAGCTGCATTATCAGGTGGTCAGCGCACTAAGGTATTACTTGCTAAACTACTTTTAGAAAAACCAAAGGTACTACTACTTGATGAGCCAACCAACTATTTAGACGAAGAACATATTTCGTGGCTAGCTAACTATTTAAAAAACTATCCACATGCCTTCTTATTAATCTCACATGATACAGAGTTTATGAATGGTGTAGTTGATGTCATCTTCCACTTAGAGTTTTCAAAACTAACACGCTACACAGCAACCTATGAAAAATTTACTGAGCTAGCTGAGATTAATAAACGTCAACATATTGATGCTTACGAAAAACAACGCGACTTTATTAAAAAGCAAGAAGACTTCATTGCCAAAAACAAAGCGCGTTACTCTACAACTGGTCGCGCCAAATCACGTCAAAAACAATTGGACCGCATGGAGCTAATTGATCGACCAGAAACAGCAATGAAACCTGAGTTTGAGTTTAAACAATCACGCTCATCAGGACGTTTCGTTGTAGAAGCAAAAGATTTAGTTATTGGCTACGATAAGCCGCTACTGCCACCGTTAACATTTGAAATTGAACGCGGCGAAAAAATCGCATTAGTTGGGATGAATGGTGTGGGTAAATCCACACTACTTAAAACCATGATGGGTAAAATCAAGCCCCTTAACGGCTCAGTAGCACGCGGTGATTTTTTATTCCCTGCCTATTTTGAACAGGAAGTAAAAGCACCACACATTACACCAATTGACGATGTTTGGGGTGCCTTCCCTAGCATGACGCAAAACGAAGTACGCGGTGCACTTGCACACGCCGGCTTAAAAAATGAGCATATCTCACGTGCCATGAACCAACTATCTGGTGGCGAACAAGCCAAGGTACGTTTATGTAAGTTAACAATGGAAGAAAGCAACTGGTTAATCTTTGATGAGCCAACCAATCACTTAGATGTTGATGCTAAGGCAGCATTAAAAGAAGCAATGAAAAATTATAAGGGCACAATCGTACTCGTTAGCCACGAACCTGAGTTTTACGAGGGTTTAGCAACGAAAGTATGGGACGTGCAAGATTGGTTTACAAATGGTAAGCAAACTTTATAACTGAGTAGCTAGGCGTATCCTTTAAAGGTGCGCCTAGCTTTTTTTCTTACAGCATTGTAAGCCATTTTTTAGAAACATTTTGTCTGCAAATGCGTATATATTAGTGAAAAGTGGGAATAGATAAGTAGTACAAGCAATTGAAATTCCCCATTGACTTATAAGTAGTTTAGTGGTAAGATATATGTATAGTATAAATAAGCTACTAACAAAGTTAAAATCTAAAACAAATAGGAGGAATGAAGAATGACAGTAACTATATATTCTCAAGCGAGCTGTTCTTCATCCAGAAAAGCATTAAAATGGTTAAAAGAAAACGAAATTCCTTTTAAAGAAAAACGTATTACATCACAGCCTCTTACTTTAGCTGAATTTAAAGAAATCTTAAGTATGACTGAAGATGGTACAGATGAAATTATCGCAACTAACTCAAATGACTATAAAAATTTAAATTTAGATATCGAGCAACTTTCAATCCAAGAACTATATGATGTAATCCAAGAGCATCCGCGCATGCTACGTAGCCCAATCCTAATTGATGAAAAACGCATTCAAGTCGGCTACAATGAAATGGACATCCGTCGTTTCATTCCGCGTAAAGTACGTGCATTTGAGCTACATGCTATGCAACGTTTAGCGCAAGAGAGTTAAGTAGTTGGAGCTGATTGTAGTGGATAAACAACAACGTGAAACGGTTTCCTCATTATTTGCCATTGCTGCTTCACTAGAGCGTAAATGGACAAATGATTGGAATACGCACAATACGTTAGGGTTTTCAAAAACCCATATTTTATTATTAGAGTTTCTTGCCATTGAAGGACCTAAGCGCCCTTCAGCAATCGCAGAACACCTTCAAGTTACATCTGGTGGTGTTACTGTGTTGACAACTAAGCTATTAAAATCTGGCTTCATTGAAAAAACACAGCAAACAACTGACCGTCGTGCTTCGCAAATTGCGATTACTGACAAAGGTAAAGAGTTACTCGACCAATCACAGCAACAAATTGAGGCATTAGTAAGTAATATGTTTGGTATGCTTTCTCATGAAGAGCTTGCAACACTACAAACAATCTTTACAAAATGTTTAACCAAATAAAAGCTACAATAATCCGCAGATTATTGTAGCTTTTTTGTGTACAGCGCAACTTGCTGTCCTTCTTCTTCAAATGTCGCTTGGTAAGCAAAGGCTAACTTTTCTACTAATTTAATTGAGCCTTCATTATGAGGCGCAATTTTAGCATGAACTTCTGTGTAATGATGATGTGTGGCCTCTGTTAATAATGCTCGTACAATTTCTGTACCAAAACCACGACGCCAATAGTGCTCCGCTAAATCATAGCCAATCTCCACTACTCCACTTGCCCCGTTCATATCATTAAAACCTGCTGAGCCAATGATTTCATTTTCAAGTAGTACGCTATAACGTAGCGCATACGGTGCATCATTGATTACACGAATCATAGCAAGCGCTTGAGCAGATGTAGTAAACGGCTCAATATTCATATATTTTGCAACACGTGGATTAGCCCAAATTTGATATAAACTTTGTGCGTCATCATCGTGCATTTTGCGTAAACGTAAACGCTCGGTTTGTAAAACATCTTTCATGATTATCATCCCCCAATAAAAAAAGTAGCCTACATGAATGTAAGCTACCATTTATTATACAGGCATGACAACCTCTGCTGCCACATTGTCTGCCATTAGCATTTCTTTTAAACGTGCTTTTGCGCGGAATAAACGTGATTTTACCGTACCAATCGAAACCTTCATAACAGTTGAAATTTCAATTAGCGAATACTGCTCAATATAGAAATACCATAGTGTTTTTTCATAAATGGCATCAAGTTGCTTCATTTTAGTTTGTACTAAAGTACGAATCATATCTTTCTCGACCTTTTCTTCTGTTAACTCCTCGCCACTTGGCACTAAGTCTAACATCGAAAAATCCTCTGTATCTTGTTGTATTGTAACGTGTTTGCTACGACGCATTTTTTTGCGGTAACGATCACGGAATGTATTCATACAAATGGTTGTTAACCATGCTTTTTCATGTTCAACATTTTTTAGGCTTTCCTCGTAGCGTACTACTTTCACCCAAACTTCTTGCATTAAATCTTCTGCCTCTGCCGTATTACGTGTTAATTTTAGGCATAGGTGATAAATGTAGCGATTGTACTCCTCATAAATTGCTGTTACTTGTTCATTCATCTGTAACGCCCCCGTTCGTTTTCTTTGTTACTCTCATTCTCGCAAAAACGAACCTTACGCTCTATCGTATTGGCTTTCAATTACATTACAATGCTGTAAGGTTAGGGGATATGATTTGTCATGTTATACTTATTTTATAAGACGCAACTAAGGAAAAGAGGTTTCATTCATGGCAAATTTACAACAGCTTGATGCTTACTTTGCTGAGCATCGCGCACAACATTTACAAGAAGTGCAAGATTTTTTACGCATCCCAAGCATTAGCTCATTATCTGAGCATAAGGCTGATATGACAACCGCAGCAGATTTTTTAGCAAAAGCACTTACTGCAATCCAAATGGATAATGTTGCTGTATTACCAACAAAGGGACACCCTGTCGTATATGGTGACTGGCTACATGCTAAAGACAAACCAACTGTATTATTTTACGGACATTATGATGTGCAGCCCGTAGATCCACTCAATTTATGGGATAGCGCACCGTTTGAACCTACCATTCGTGACAATAAATTATTTGCACGTGGCGCAAGTGATGATAAGGGACAAGTTTATATGCACCTTAAAACAATTGAGGCATTATTTGCGATTGATGGTGAGCTACCTGTAAATATTAAATTTTTAATTGAGGGCGAAGAAGAAATCGGTAGCCCAAGCTTAACTGCTTTTATTGAAGAAAATAAAGACAAGCTTGCTTCAGATTTAATTGTTATTTCAGATACAGGATTATATGCACCTGGTAAACCAGCAATTTGCTACGGGCTTCGTGGTTTAACAGGCGTGCAAATTGATGTACGCGGGGCTAAGGGTGACCTTCACTCTGGTCTTTATGGTGGTGGCGTACAAAATGCCATCCATGCTTTAACCGAGATTTTAGCATCCTTCCGTGATGAGCATGGCACAATTCAAGTAGAAGGTTTTTACGATAATGTTTTACCATTAACTGAAGAAGAACGCGCTGCTTATGCGGCACTTAACTTTAATGAAAATGATATTAAGGAAGAAGTTGGCGTAACTGAATTATTTGGTGAGGCAGGCTACTCTTACCTAGAACAAACATGGGCACGCCCAACGCTAGAAGTTAACGGTGTATTTGGGGGCTTTTCTGGTGAAGGCATTAAAACCGTGTTACCAGCTCAAGCAGGCGCAAAAATTTCGTGCCGCCTAGTACCTAACCAAGACCCCGAGGAAATTGTAGCGTTACTTCGTGCACACATTGAAAAACATAAGCCTACGGGCGTGGACATTACAATCTCAGAGTTTGATAAGGGCAAACCTTACCTTACACCGTTTGATCACCCTGTTATTCAAGCAGCTAGTGCATCTTACGAAAAAGTGTATCAAGTGCCAACAGCGTTTACACGTGGAGGTGGCTCAATTCCGATTGTAGCGTCCTTCGATGAAATTTTACAGGTACCTGTTGTTTTAATGGGCTTTGGTCTTTCAAGCGAAAACTTCCATGCACCTAACGAGCACTTCCATCTCGAAAACTTTGATAAGGGGCTTCGTGTCATTGGTGATTACTATACTTCACTAAGTAATTTTAAGCCTGCTGACTTAAAATAATGCGTGTTGTCAGTTGGTTACTTTTTATCTTAAGTGCAATACCAGTTGGTCTAATGGCAGTCGAGAGCTATATTAGCAACGATATGCTTAAAAATAATCTCGAAGATGTAACAGCGATGGCGCTCAATTGGCAAGGTCAAAGTTTTAGTATCGAAGAACAACTTGATGCCGATATTTATCTTGATAATTGGCAAAATAAAATTCAAAAAGGCACACTGCAACTCAAACATAATGGCGAAGTTTTTCAAGAAGTTGAACTTCCTGTTCGGATTGATAATGCTACAAGTGATCGCTATTATGGTTTACTTGCTTTTGTAAGTAATGAAGATGCCCTACACGTACTAATTAATAAAACACTCGATGAGCCTTTGGAAGAAAAAACAATTGTACAAGTTACAACCTTTACAAAAGATGGCGATCAAACAACGCACGTGATAGATAAAGAACGCACGTTTAAAGATAAGTATTTATTACACGTCGCTGGTATTAGCTACGAAGGCTACGTCACTACGCTCAATTACCGCTGGCCTTCGATATTTTTCCCTATACTTTATCCATTCGGCACACTTGTGCTTAGTCTAATTTTACTTATTTTTATTTATACAAAAAGAAGAATTGCCTAATTTACAGGCAATTCTTCTTTTTTTGAAACTTCTCGTCTAGTTTACCGTAAACTATACAGAGATGTTATTCACCAAATAATGTTGTGATGTCTGCTACTGGCTTGCGTTCACGCGCTACAGGTAGCTCATCCCAATGACCAAACTGAAGCATGCACATAACGCGCTCACCTGAAGCTGCACCAATAGCTTCTCGAAATTTAGGGTTATCTAAAAATATAGGTGTCTTCCAGCAAGTACCAATACCCTTGTCTAACGCAAGAAGTTGCGCGTTTTGTACCATAGCACTAGCAGCCGCAAAATCTTCAAGACGTTGTTTTTGACGCATATCTTCGGGCGTAATTACAAATACAACACCACCAGCTAACGTAAACTTTTGCATATGTGTTGTAACTTCTTGTTCAGTGAGCTGTGCCCAGTTAGGTAATGTAATATCACGCAGTAGTGTTACCACTTTTTGATAACGCTCACCACCCGCTACAACAAAACGCCATGGGTTACGCATACCATGGTTGGGTGCCCATACTGCATCTTCAAGCACTTCCATAATTGCTTGTTCTTCAACTGCTTGACCGTTCATTTTTTTTATTGAACGACGATTTTTTATTGCTTCTCGTACGGTTAAAGCCATCTTTATCCTACTCCTTTATTATGTACTATATGTAGTATAACTGATTGGCGAAACACAATACGAGACTTATGCTTTACCTTAAACTTTAACTTGGAGGCGATACTATGAGTAAAAAAGGGATTATTGGCATTATTATTGCGGCAGTCGTTTTAATCGGCGGTGGCGCAGCATTTGCCCTACTAAATAAATCTCCTAAGCAAGCTTACATGCTTGCAGAAAAAGAAAACGCTGAAAACTGGCAATCACTGTTTGAAGCACGTTACGACAAAGAACTAGACTGGTATAACAAAACACAAACTGAGAAATCAGAAAGTGATGCAACAATTAGCTTTAAAGTACCTGAAAACACAAACGACGAATTTGGTATGCTAGCGATGCTTAACTCATTTACACTAGCATTAAATTCACAAAATGATTTAAAAGAAGGACTTAGCAATAATAAAATTGATATTAGTATGATGGGCAATGCAATGGGCAGTATTTTAGTTGGCTTAAACAAGCACGAACTAACAGTAGGTAGCTCATTAACAGATACGATGAAAATTGATGACAAAAAACTTTCTGAGTACCTAGCTACACAAGGTATGGAAGATGCAGATATTGATTTCACTGAAGTATTTTCACCAGAAGGCGTTAAACAACAACAAGAAGACGCTGAATATTTAGCTAAGCATTACTTTGAAGTATTCTTCAAAAGCTTAGATGATAAAAACTTCACAACAAAAAAAGGCGATGTTGAGGTTTATGGCTCAAAAGTCAAAGCTGAAAATATTGTCATGACATTAGACGAAGCACAAATCCGTAAAACAGCAAAAGCATTATTAGATGAAGTAGCAAAAGATGAAAAAACAAAAACAATCATTGAGCGCAACATCAAATCTCAAAGCTTTGGCATGGAAGGCGTAGAGCAACCTTCAATCGAAGACATCTATGCTGAAATCGATAAAGCTCGTGAAGATATTGAGTCAGCAGAGCTACCTGATGAAGTAAAATCAAGCATTTGGGTAAATAACAAAGTTATCGTAAGCCGCGACTTCGCGATTACAGATAAAGATGATACATTTACAATTAAAGGTATGCGCGATGCTAAAAAAGATAACGCTAACTTTAAATATGTATTTACAGCACCAACAGGTGAAGAAGCAACATTACTAGGTGAACTAGTATTTGACGGTAAAAAAGTGAACGATATGATTGAATTCACTGTAGACCAAGCAACAGTTACTTACACAGCTAATGAAGATGTAACAGATAAAAACCGCATTTTTGAACGTAAAATCACAGCTACTGATAAATCTGGTGAGCTTGGCTTACCTGCAACAAACGGTGCTATCGCTTGGGAAGGCGAAACAAGCTACGAAAAAGATGCATTTGACGGTGTCCATAATTTTGTTGTTTCAACAGACGATAATGAATTAGGTCGTATGGTAATTGACTCAAAAACAAAATTAGTGAAAAAAGTAGAGCCTATGAAAACAGAAGGCACTGTAGTTGATTTATCAACTAAAACACCAGAAGAAATTGATGCTTACCTTGAAGAAGTAATGGGCAATTTATTTGGCTCACTTTTAGGCGGTATGTAAGAGAAGGTGACGTTTTATGTTACTATTTATTAACAACAACCTAAAGCAGTTGAAGCGGCAATGGCTATCCTTGCCGCTTCTTCTGCTTTTTCCGTTTTTATTAGTCGGTATCATCGCACTTCTACTGTTTATTGCTTTGACACCTAGCGCCAAAGCGCCTGTCACTATTGGTATTGTGGATGAAAACCAATCCGAAGAAACGAAACTACTAACCAATTTATTAGTGGATGCTCCTGTCATTGCTGAGCACATTTCTATGAAGCTCGTTACACGTGAGCAAGCTGAAGAACAACTGACAAATGAGATCATTCGCAGTTATATTATCTTCCCCACTAATTTTACACAAACGCTATATGAAGGCGAGCCTGCCACGCTTACTATCATTGCTAACCCTGCATATAAACAGGATGCTGCTCTTGTAAAACAAGTCAGCGACACAATTGCTAGCTATATGAATTATGCGCAGGCGAATTTATCCATGATTAATGATACGGCACATACGATGCACATGGCAGATGATGCACGTCGCTCACTAATCCAACGTGAATTTACAGCTTACTTTATGTTGCTGTTTAGCCGTGAGCAATTTATTTCAACTACAACGATAGAAAATATTGCTACAGCCAAACCACTCTATTATTACGCCACAAGTATTGTATTTATTACAGCATTACTTTGGCTATTGCTACTTAATCAAAGGCTTGTTAACGAAACACCTAACAGCCTACAAACTCGCATGCGTATGTTTGGCGTTGGCATTACTAAACCACTACTTGCACGACTACTCGTCGCAACGAGCTTGGCTGTAGTGCTGAGCTTTGGTAGTAGCATACTAGCTAAACTAAACAGTGATTTATACTGGCTGCCTATTGATTATGTTCGTGTTTTATTAGTATTAACACTTACACTTTTTATTTATGCGAGTCATCTTGCCATCTTAGAGCTAGTGCTACCATCAACTAAACTTACATTATTAGCACAAGTAGCATATACACTACTTATAATTGCGATGAGCGGTGCATTATTGCCAAGTAGTTACTTGCCGTTTACACTGCCATTTTTTACTACCGAAGCTTTTACACAGCTTGTAGCACTTATTTTATATGAGCGACTGTATACAAATTACCTCCCTCTTCTACTTACACTTGGTATTAGCCTTGCTGTTTGTAGCGTATTATTGTACAGAAGGGAGCGAGCAGCATGAGCATTCGATTAAAAAAACAATGGCCTCGTCTGATGCTAGCACTACTTTTACCTATTTTACTAACATATATGGTACTTGCGCTCTTGCCAAAAGCAGAGCTACGCATCCCTGTTGCTTTAGTTATGGAAGAACAAACAGCCTTAGCTAATATGCTCGTTACTACATTACAAGAAAGCCCTGTACTTAGCTTACAGCTTGTTACTAAAAAACAAGCATTGCAACAAGTAGAAACCCATGAAGTTGATAGTGTATTTATTATTAATGAGGGGTTTGAAGCGACTATTTTAGCTAATGAACGTCGCACTATTGTCGAAGGTTACCGCTCCAATATGTCATTAATGTATGAAGTAGCGAGTGAGCTTGTAAGCTCTCGCACCCTGCAACTTATTGGGCAATATCATACCGTAGCAACCATTCAACAAATGACAAAAGATGCACCTGATGCTACTACAATTATTGCAGGCAGTAATGCTTACTTTAAAGAACACCCTATTTTATCAACCGCAATTCATTACACAGATGCTAGCGCTCCCGTAGCGCCCGACGAACATCGACATGCCTTAATAATTTGGGCACTTTTTACATCTCTAGCGACCTTTATGCAAAGTGAATGGTTACGCAAAGAGTTAACACCTACGCTAAAGTTACGCTTACCCTTTAGCAAGTTATCCGTTACCCGCTATATTTTAACGTTAGCACTAAGCTATACACTGTTCTTTTTATTAGTAGATGGTATAGCTTTATTACTATTTGCTACGTTTTCGGCTAAAACTGTACTAGCGTTAATAGCATTTAGGTTAACGCTTGTAACAATAGGCTATACCTTTGCGCTCTTAAGTAAATCTGCACTTGGCTTGTATCAACTTAGTTTGCTATGTATGAGTTTGTTATTTTTCACAAGTGGGCTATTGCTTGCTGTACCTGATAGTGTACGTTACTTACACCCACTCGTTGCACTTGATACAACTAGCGTTAGCGTATGGCTTATACTTGCACCTGCTTGGTTTTTATTGTTATTACGAAAGGAGGTACGCTATGTTTGAAGCTACTAACATTACAAAACACTACAAACAAAAATGTGTGCTCGATAATGTTTCATTAACACTAACAGATGGCGAAATTGTTGGGTTGGTTGGCAAAAACGGTGCAGGAAAATCTACACTTCTGCATATTTTAGCTACTCTCTTACAACCTGATAGTGGTGTAGTAAGCTTAGATGGCCAAACAACTAAGGCTACATTGCGTAAGCATATTGGCTTTGTCCCTCAGCAATTGGCACTGTGGGACGATTTATCTGTAAAAGAAAATATGCAATTTTTTGAACGTCTAAGCTGGCAACAACACGATACAGCGCAACTCCGTAGTATTTGCGAGAGCATGGCACTTACTGCATGGGAAGAGCCTGTACACACACTGTCAGGTGGTATGAAACGAAAACTCAACCTAGCTATTGCTCTTATCCAAAAGCCACGCTTGTTATTATTAGATGAGCCTACGGTTGGCATTGATTTAAAATCTAAGCTAGACATTGCTGAGGCACTTAAAATGCTTGCGGCAAAGGGTACAATGATTTTATATATTTCACATGACCTAGATGAACTACGCAATGTGTGTCACCGCATTATTAGCTTAGGCGATGATGATTTTTACTATACGTTATTACAAGGTACAACTACGATAACCAAATTATAAAAGGCGGCAGGACAAATTGTCCTACCGCCTTTTGCTTAAGCAAAAAATGCTGCCATTTCTGCTGGTTGGTCTGTAAAAATACTATCCACACCAAGCAGCGCAAGCTCTTGTGCATAAAGTACATCATTTACTGTATACACACGAACCGTATTATCATGACGTAATGCTTGCGCAATTGAATTACGGAAAGCAGATGGTAACGTAACGTGCATCGCTTGTGCTGGGATACGTTTTGTATACGCCTCAATATCAATTACCACAGCACCAAATAATGCTGCGATTTCAATATCTTTGTCTAATGCATAAACACGCTGTAATGCCTCATGGTCAAATGAAGAAATAATTACGCGTGTCGCCATATGATGCTGTTTTACAATCGCAAGCACTTTTTGCTCTAGCCCTTCATACATAAATACATCTGATTTTAATTCGATATTCACACGCTGTGTTGTAGCCGCAAAAAGTGCCAACACCTCAGTAAGTGTTGGGATTTTTTCGCCCGTAAAACGTTCGTCAAACCATGAACCAAAATCAAACTCACGTAATTGTGCCAGCGTATAATCTTTCACAAATCCTTGACCATTAGAGGTGCGGTCGATTTTTTCGTCATGAATGACTACAACCTCGCCGTCCTTAGTCATATGAACATCTAACTCTACACCTGTAATCGCTAGCTCAGCAGCCTGTTGAAAAGCGGCCATTGTATTTTCGGGATGCGTACTTGACGCACCTCGATGTGCATAAATTTCCATCCAATCACTCCTTTTAATTGCTTTACCCTAATTTACGAACATAGTAATCCGTTTGCTGTGATAATAGGAAGTGATTCTTTTTATAAACACTTAGCGCTTCTTCGTTTTCCATTTCGACTTCAATCATAACTTTAGTGCCGCCCTCATGTAAGGTATAATATTTTGCCCATGCCAACATAGCTGAGGCTACACCTTTACCACGCGCTGTAGCTTTAGTGGCAAGTGCTGTAATCCACTGTACATTACCTTGACGTGTTGTAGTAATTGTACCAACCACCTCATCACCATCATAAGCCACCCATAATTTACAGCCATCTGCTTCGGTACTGTAAGCAATTAGCTCAATTGCTTCCTCTGGTAAATCACCAAAAGCCTCTGCATAAATCGCGGCAATATCTTGTTGTTCATTATAATATTCACGCATCTCATAACTTGGCATAGCTGCGACAGCAGGTGACTCTAAAACTGCTTCTGAAAAACTATAATAATAACCAAGGCGCTGTAAAAAGCGTTGCTCCTTACCTTCGCCCTTTACTACTAATGCAAGTTCGCCTTCGCAGTCGCGCTTAGCTAATCCTTCACGTAATGCTTCAATTACAAAACTACCAATCCCTACAGAGCGGTACATGGGCGCAACAAGCGCCGACCACTCATACGTATTAAAGCCAATAATATCTGCGGCACTTGCAATCGCAACTACCTTATCTGTTGTATCATCATAGGCAATAACAACAAAGCCCTTAACGTCATAACTTGGCATGAGCGCATACTTTACTACTTCCTCATAATGTTTCCCATCCGCCTCGTAGGCTGTTTGTAAAAGCTCGCCTACCTCTTCATACGTTTGTTGATCTAGCGGAAATGATGCTGTAATGATTGATATGTTCATACCTTAACTCCTTATTGTTTACTGTTAGCAAGCATTGTAGCATAAACGCCACCTTGCTCAATTAATTGTTGCTGTGGCCCTGCTTCAATAAGCTTACCCGCTTGCATGACAAAAATCGTATCTGCATTACGCACAGTATTTAAGCGGTGCGCAATAACAAAACTCGTACGTCCTTGCATTAAATACTCTAGTGCCTCTTGAATTTTCATCTCTGTAATCGTATCAATACTGCTCGTTGCCTCATCGAGTAATAAAATCTTTGGGTCGGCAAGTAGCGCACGCGCAATTGACAGCAATTGCTTTTGCCCTTGTGAGATTTCACTACCATCAGCAGTTAAAATGGTTTGATATCCTTGCGGCAACGCTGTGACAAAATCATGAGCATTGGCCTTTACAGCCGCAGCTATAACTTCGTCTTCTGTCGCATCTAAACGCCCATAACGAATATTATCCATAACCGACATCTCGAATAAAAATGGGTCTTGTAAAACAAATGCTAGCTGGCTACGCAATGTACTGCGAGCAATTTCTTTAACATTTTTACCATCAAAGGTAACCGCTCCGTAATCCGCATCATAAAAGCGCGCAATTAATTGCATAATCGTTGTTTTACCTGCGCCTGTTGCGCCAACGAGTGCTACAGTTTCGCCAGGTTGTACAGCAAAACTTACATGCTGTAACGTTGGTATTTGGGCATCTTTTGTATACGAAAATACAACATTCTCAAAACTCACAGCGCCTTGTAGCACAACATCTGTTGCGGCAGTTGGTGTATCTTGCTCAATAGGCTCATCCATAATCATAAATACACGCTCCGCACCTGCAATGGCAGAAAGCACTGTGTTAAACTGGTTAGCCAAATCATTTAATGGGCGTGTAAATTGGCGCGCATACTCTGTAAAGATAACAATGACCCCGACAGTAATTTGCCCATTCACGGCTAGTAAGCCCCCAACACCCGCTACAATTGTAAAGCTAAAGTTATTTAGCACGTTCATGATTTTAGGGATGTACCCTGAGTAGGACTGCGCCCAAAAACTTGCACGGCGTAGTGCTCTACTTTTTTCTTCAAACTCCGCTTGCATACGTGTCTCCTGCGAAAATGCCTTAACAATACGCTGGCCTGAAATCGTTTCTTCTATCATACCGTTTAATGCGCCAACAGCTTGTTGCTGTTCTTTAAATAACTTACCTGTACGTCTTGTTACCCAGCGCATACCATAAAACATCGTAGGTATAATAATCATCGTTAGTAATGTTAGCAACGGGCTCAAATATAGCATAACTGCTACAGTACCCGTTAACGTAATAACACTCGAAAAAACTTGGATAAACGCCGTATTAAGCGTAGCATTTACCGCTTCAATATCATTAGTTGCACGGCTCATTAACTCACCATGCTGACGCTTATCAAAAAATGAGATCGGCAACTGTTGAAAATGCGCAAACAGTGAGGTACGTAAGCGATAGACCGTTTGCTGCGCAATGCCAATCATCCAATAGTTTTGAAAAAATAATGATAGCGATAATACCGCGTAAATTACTACTAACGCAATCACCCACGTTATCATCCCCGTCGTTGTACCCGCTTTAACAAACGTATCAATCATTTTACCGATTAAAAATGGTCCGAGTAATGATAATGCTGAGCTAACAACGACCATAAGTAACACAATAATTAACAGTACACGTTGCTCATCAACAATATGCCAAATGCGTCCAAGCGTTTTCTTCCAATCATTGGCACGTTGCTTTTTCTTTTTTGGTGCAGCGTTTTTAATATCCTCTTTCGTTAGTAGTGGCTCGTAGCCAAAAGGTTTGCGGATACTCATAACGTCACCTCCTGCTGTGAAGCGGCAATTTGTTGATACAACTCTGAGCTCTCACTTAGCGCTTCATGTGTACCAAAGGCAACAAGCTCACCTTCATGTAGGAGCGCTATCTTATCAGCGCCACGCGCAGTTTGGATTTTTTGCGTAACAACCAACATTGTCGCATGTTCTTCTTCCAATGCTTGCCACAGTGCACTTTCCGTTTTAACATCAAGCGCACTCGTGCTATCATCTAGCACTAAAATAGGTGCTTTACGCATTAAAGCACGCGCAATAGATAGACGTTGCTTTTGCCCACCTGATAAGTTAACGCCCTTTTGTCCAACAATTGTGGCATAGCCATCCTCAAAACTCTCGATAGATGTATGGATTTGCGCCTGACTTGCCGCACGCTCCGCTTCCTCTGCTAGGGCATCTTCTTTACCCCAACGAATATTATCTTCAATGCTACCGCTAAATAATACTGATTGTTGTGGTACATAGCCAATAGAGCTACGCAGCGTTGCTACATCTACATCTGCTATATTTTGCTCACCAATATAAATTTCACCCGTTGTTGGTGTATAAAAGCGTAATAATAATTGTAGTAGTGTAGATTTCCCTGAGCCTGTTGCACCTAAAATCGCTAGCTTTTCGCCTTCTTGTAAAGTAAATGATACGTCCTTTACTACATAAGCAGTTTGCTCGCTATATCTAAACGACACATTATGAAATGTAATCGCACCTTGAAGAACTGCCTGTGGTTCACCAATCTGCTCAGTACCACCCTCCACCAACAAAACTTCTTCCATGCGTTCTGCTGACGATTTGGCACGAGCAAATAAAATAATAATAAAAACAAACATCGAAAAAATCATCGTAATTCGCATCGTGTAATTAATAACAGCTACAGCTTCGCCCAACTTCATATCACCAGCACCAACGTAGCTTGCACCAAACCAAATTACACCAAGCATACTAACATTCATCACAAATAATAACACTGGCATAATATACTCCATTGTGCGCATTGCCTTAACAGAGTCAAACTTTAACTTACCTGCAACCTCGGCAAAGCGATTAGTTTCATATTCACCACGCATATACGCCTTTACTAAACGAATCGCTTGTAAGTTTTCTTGAAGCTTGCGGTTTACACCATCTAAGCTTTTTTGTACCTTACTAAATAACTTAATGCCCTTCGTTACCATTACCACTAAAAAAATAGCGAGCACTGGTGTAGCAATTAATAAAATAGAAGCAAGCTTTGCATTTACGTAAAACGCCATAATAAAACTACCGATAATGGCAAGTGGCGCACGCAACATAATACGTAGCAACATAAATACAACTTGTTGCACATTACCCACATCATTAGTTAAACGCGTAATTAATGCTGAACTAGGGTATTTAATATACGTTGCCATGGTAAACGACTGTATTTTAGAAAATAACGCGCTACGCAAATCAAAAGCAAAGCTTTGCGCAACATGTGCCGAAAAATAAGAATTAATAATACCTGCAATAAAAGTTATGATTGTCAGCCCTACTAAAATGGCTGCCCACTGATAAATCGTTGTAACATCTTTTACTACAACACCCTCATCAATAATCTTAGCCATGATCAATGGTTGAATTAGCTCTACGCATAGTTCAAAAAGCATAAGGGCAATGGCAATAAAAGCAAACCATTTATAAGGCTTAACATAAGCAAAAACCGTTTTCATTAATCCACCACCTATTTGTCACCTGCAATTGACAGCCAAGTTACACAAACAAGCATCACTACAATACCAATCAACTGCCACATGCCTAATGTCGCACCGAACATTAATACCGAAATAAGCATAGCAGTTAGTGGCTCAATACTTGAGAGTACGCTGGTTTCAACAGGCGAAATGTATTTCATACTACTTAAAAATAAAACAAAGGCTGCTGTACCAAATAAAATTAGTAAAATGAGAAGTATTATCATTGTACCATCTTTTAATAATCCCCATTCATCTGAGCGCCATACACCTGTAGCAATACCTAAAACCGTGCCTCCTATAAACATTCCCCAACCAACAACAACTAACACGCCCCATTCCTTCATTAAACGAGCAGGGTACAGGGTATAAAAGGCAAAAGATAACCCTACAGTAACGCCCCAAATTAACGCTTTACGACTAACGAGTAATGTATCAAAAGAAGCATTCGTCAATAATAAAAATAAGCCGACTAAGGTCCCTAAAATACCAAGTACTTGATAACGAGGTGGAAATTTTTTCATACTTAATGAAACATATAGCACAACAAAGATTGGTGCTAAAAATTGCAGTAGAGTTGCTACGATAGCATTACTCGCATCAATTGTTGCTACAAAAGAGTATTGTAGTCCTAACATACCAAAAATACTAAAAATAAATAATTGCTTTAGCCATATCTTTTGTTTCCAAATAGTTGAAACTTGTTTCTTTAACCCTACACGCAAAAATAACAGCAACAAAACGCCTGCAACCGTCAATCTAATCGTTAATAAAAACGGAACTGTTAATGGGGTTTCACTAAGAAGCCACTCCATCAATGGACCTGTGGCCCCCCATAGCATAGCGCCTGTAACAATCATTAAAATCCCTTTTAGTCTTTGCAATTATCTCCCTTCCTTCCTATACTTATGAATAGTTATTCAAACTATTAAATCGAAAATAATGACGAACTTATAATTATTCTTTATAATGAATCTATCGCTATTAATTTAAGGAGCCACTACAATGAGTAGAAATCAAAATAACAACATTATAGACGCTAGTTATGCGGAATTACTCCCATTCCCTACCTTCATAATAAGTGAGGATGGTACTATAATCAGTTGGTCATCGACAGCTGAAGCTGTATTGGGATACAAAAAAAACACGATGCTGGCACAGCCTGCATCTACAGTAACAACACTTTTATCAGGTGATTTCTCACCTTCTGCCTTTGCAGATTTAATTGCTAAGCCTAAAACAGAACAGTTTACGGCTATTTCTGTACAAATGGCTGACCATACTTTACAAATGGCTGAACTAGTAACGCAACCTTGTACATACCAGCAACAAAAGAGTTTACTATGTGCATTAATCTTTGATAATACTAGCGTAGATGGCGCTATTTTATTAAAAGAGCTTGTGGATATTCGTTTAGCCTTAGAAGAAACACAAATGCTCGTAACTTTAGATAGTGAAGGCTTTATACTAGCCGCAAATGAAGCATTTTTAAAAGCCAGCCTTTGGACACCAAAACGCATCATTGGTAAATCTTTTTGGCAGCTATTTCCTGAAAAAGATGTCAGTCAATCTATTCCTGAACAAATTTGGCGCACACTTCAACAAGGTCATGTGTGGCATGGCGAGGTCGAACAGCTAACAAAAGCTGGCACAACCTACTGGACAGATTTAACAGCCATCCCAACCTACTGCCCTATCCGTAAAGTACAGCATACGATTTTAGTATGCAAGGATATTTCAAGCACAAAAAATGAGCTAATGAAATTGCAAAAATATGCATATGTTGATGCCGAAACGGGCTTACATAATTCTTATTGGTTAGAAAATGAACTACCTAAATTAATGGAGGAGCAACGAGAATTTTCCTTTGTTTATTTAAGCATTGATAAATTTTATACCATCAAAGAATTACATAGCTCCGAATTGCATGAATCATTAGGTTCTATGTTTAAAAAGCGCTTAGAGACGTATTTCCAAGATAGTATTATCGTTCGCGTTAATGAAATTGATTTTGCCTTACTCACTTCATTAAGTGATTGGTTTATCGAAGGTTTTTTACATTACCTCGAAAAAAACCCAATCTACTACGAGCGCATTGCATTGCCTATCTCAATTAGCGGTGGCATCACACGCTTCCCGTCAGCCTTTACGACCTATACTCAGCTGATGAGAACGTCAACAGCAACAGTCGCTAAGGTGCGTAGTGAAGGCGGCAATAAAATTGTATCATTAACACCCGCACATCACCGACAATTAAATCGAAAATCTTTACTAGAAACACGCTTATTAAAAGCTCTCGACGAAAAAAACTTACAAGTACTTTATCAACCACAAATCGACAGTACCTCACAAAAAGTTGTAGGTGTAGAGGCGCTCGTACGCTGGCATGATGAAGTCGTGGGTACAGTATCTCCAGGTGAGCTAATTCCGTTAGCAGAAGAAACAGGGCTCATCCACCAAATTGGTTTATTTGTTTTACGTGAAGCTTGTTTACAAGCAGTAAAATGGTCAGCTGCTGGTACACCAATTAATGTTAGCGTAAATAGCTCTGTCCGCGAGTTCCGTGATAAAAACATGGCGACGAGTGTTCTATCTATATTAAAGGAAACAAATTGCCCAGCATCCTTATTGCATTTTGAAGTAACCGAAAAATTTGCGCTTGAAGCGGAGTTTGCTAAGTCGATTCAAATGCAACTTGAACAATTAGAGCAAGCAGGCGTATCATTTGTACTTGATGATTTTGGCACAGGTTATGCTTCATTTAGATATATGCAGATCCTTCCTGTAAATTCATTTAAAGTGGATGAAACATTCATCCATACTATTAATAAATCAGAGAAGGCTAATCGACTTGTACACAGTATGGTGCAACTCGGCAAAAACTTAGGTCTACGTGTTGTTGCTGAAGGTGTAGAAACACATGAACAACAAGCCTATCTACAATCCATTGATTGTGATGTACTTCAGGGCTATGTGATTAGCAAACCAATTACAGCACAAGCAGTGAGTGAACTACTATAAATGACAAAACGAGAAACCAGCGCTGGTTTCTCGTTTTTATTAGGTAATTTTTTTATAGCGCATTGCGCGTAACGCGCGAAAAACTAATTGCATCAGCACCTCAGCAAAAACTAACCCCATAGCAATCGCACCTGAAATCATAAATGCTTTTGAGCCGTACTGTAAGCTCATTAAATAATCATTTTCGACGGCACTACGCATCGCATTATAAGCAATGCCCCCAGGAACTAATGGAATAATACCAGACACATTAAATACAATCATTGGCGTTTTATACTTACGTGCTAAGGCATGTGCAGCAATCGCAACTGCAAAGGCGCCTAAAAAGGATGCCTGCACAGGATCAATCTCGCGTAACGTGCATTCATAGTAAACGAGCCAGCCCATCGCCCCAACAACACCACAATAAATCACACGGTTTAAAGGCACATTAAAAATAATGCCAAAACAAGCTGTTGCTACAAAGCTAACAAGTAATTGAACTGCATAATCCATAATTGTGCCTCCTTAAAATGATAAAACAATGGCAATACCTGAGCCAATCGCAAAAGCTGTTAAAAACGCTTCAGCTCCTTTAGCGAGACCCGAAAGTAAATGCCCTGACATTAAATCACGTACCGCAATGGTAATAGGCAAACCTGGCACAAGCGGCATCACAGAGCCAATAATAATTTTATCCAGTTGAGTACCAAAACCATAGCGCACTGCCGCAAAAGCTAATATCCCAACAATTAGCGATGCCGTAAATTCAGAGAAAAATCGTACACGCGTTAAATCATGTGCAATTAAATACGTAAGGTAGCCCATGCCACCTGCAATCATTGCTGCAACAAAATCTGACCATTGCCCATTAAACATAATTAAAAAGCTACCACTAGCAATCGCCGCAGCAATTACCTGTATGTACGTAGGCAAAAAATAATTGGTAGATTGTATCTTTTGCAACTCGTCATATGCCTCTGTTAGTGTTATGATTTGATTGGATAATTTTCGGGAAACAGCATTAACTAACGCGACTTTTTTTAAATCAGTACTGCGTCTAGCTATAGATGTGATACGTGTCGGTTGTGTAGGCCCTAACGATAAAATAATACCAGTAGATGTAACATAGCTTTGTACATTCATAATATTTTGTGATTTTGCCATACGTTGCATCGTATCGTCTACACGATAAATCTCCGCACCACTTTCAATCATAATGCGACCCGCTAGTAACAAGCATTCCAAGGCAAATTCATTGGTTTTTGCTTCATTCATTATTTTGACCTAACCTCCTATTTTATGTTTTTCACAACTTTTTTTATAGTACTCACGTCTAACCTTATATAACGATTTGAGAAGGAAGGAGTTTCACCCATTATGCAACCTAGAAAACGTAGACGCAAGCCCATGATTGACTTTATTTTAATTGCTGTTTTGGCGTCTCTAACAGCAGCTGTTGTATTTTTCGTATTATCTGACAGCAGTAAAAATCAAGCCAATGAACCGAAAGAAAAAGCCAACCATATTTCCACAGAAAACTCTGCCTTCGAAGGTATAAGTATTGCAACGGACACATCAAACAACCCTAAAGTACCCTATGCCTTACACTACCCTAAAACAGAGAACGATGCCTTTAATAAAGAGGTTCGTGCATATGTAACAACAGCTAAAAAGGCTTATTTAGCAGAGTTAGAGTCACTAGATCAACAGGATGAAGATATTGTACCTTCATTAAATATTGATTTAGAAACTGTGCCGTTTAAAGAACATTATTTTTCTTTCGTGTTAACAAACACTACATATACAGGTGGCGCGGATGAAAAATCAATGGTAAAAACGTACTTTTACGACAATGTTAACAAACAACAAGTAACAGCTGCTGAGCTATTAGGTAATAATAAAGAATACCTAAATAAATTAGCAGAATATGTACAAAATGATTTATTAACAAACGAGGAGCTACAAGCTTCTATTATTACAGACAATGTTATGGCAGCTACTACACCTAAATTCGAAAATTTCGAACGCTTTGCTATTCGTGGTGACGCAATTGAATTTTACTTCGATGATTATGAGGTAACAGCGAGCGCAGCTTCAACACCTGTCGTTGCTGTACCACTTAACTTTATTAACCCAATTTTAGCTGAAGCTTATCAAGTAGAAAATACAAGTGCTAAAAACATTTTATCACCACCTGTACGTGAGCTTGATCCAAACGGTAAATATGTAGCTCTTACATTTGATGATGGTCCTGAGCCTGGCTCAACTGAAAAAATCTTAGATGTATTGGATAAATATAATGCCAAAGCAACCTTCTTCTTACTAGGTAATCGTGTACAATATTACCCTGAATTAGTACAAGAGGAATTAAAACGTGGACATGAGATTGGTAACCACTCATGGAGTCACCCTGTACTCACGAACCTAAGTGTGGCACAAGTTCAACAAGAGGTTAATCGTACAGAGGAAGCCATCCGCAATGCTATTGGTCAAGGCGCGACTGTTTTCCGCCCACCTTATGGTGCTGTAAATGATACAGTGAAGGCACAAATTCCGACACCTGTAATTTTATGGTCAATTGATACACTAGACTGGAAGCACCGCAATGCAAGTCAACTATTGCCAATGGTGCAAAAAGCAATGCATAACCACGCTACTATTTTAATGCATGACATCCACCAATCAACAGCTGATGGTTTAGATGGCGTACTTGCTTATTTGAGTGCTGAAGGTTATGAATTTATTACAGTATCTGAAATGGAAAAACTAACAAGTCAAAAATAACATAGAAAAGCCTGCATTCGGCTGAATGCAGGCTTTTTATTTTACCCTTTAACAATCATTGACGAGCGGTGAATTGTTTCTTTAATACGAATGTTACGCTTCGCCATCTCCTCAATATATACTTCACCTGGTACAACCTGTTCTGGTGCTGATACACCACGTGTTGTAATCGTACCATTAGCTACCATTTGAGCCACAATCGAAACAGAGCTTGCTGTTGCCTTAGCCATGGCTGTTTCTTCACTTTCTGCGCTACGTTTTAGTACAAGCTCATACTCATTTGTCACTTGTTGCTCCGCTTGGTCACCAGACACTAGTACACGTACTAATAATACATCTGCTTTTTTACCAGCCTCTAGCTTTTTACTTAATGCCTCGCGAATAACCTTCCTTACATTAATGGTTTTACCATCAATTTTTACACTATTCGCAATATCAAACAAGCCTAAGTCCACTAACAGTTTCATTTTTTCGGCATGTCCTTTATATCGTACTGTTTTATACGTTAATGTTTTTACATCTGGGTAACTAGCAGCTAATGTCGAAATCCCACCGGCTGTGTAAAATGCTTCAAGTACACCAAACTCGTCAAAATAAATAGGTTCACAGCCTGACATAGAAGGATACTCTTGTTCCTTCCATTTATAAATGCCCTTCGCCTCACCACTGTAATAGTCAAACATACGTTCAATCGAAAATACCTCAATATAATCAATTGGCGGGATTGGTTCTACAGGGATGTCACCAGCATATAATTTAATTTCTTCTACCTTATCTAATTTTGAGGCACCATAACCTGTTAAAATATTTGTCATCCCAGGGGTAACACCGAGCTCTGGAATAATTGTAATACCTGCTGCCTTGGCCTCCTCATGTAATGCAAATACTGCATCCGTTGCTCCTGCCATAGAGCCACCTAAGTCAATACTATGCACACCTGCTGCAATAGCTAAGCGTGCGATACGTTCATTGTGAGAATAGAACATGGCGTTAATAATAACGTCACCCTGCTGTAGTACTTCTTTAAGTGCTTCGTCATTTTCAAAACGAAGCTCCACCGAACGAAGCTTATCACTCGCAATACTTGCCGCAACTTGCTGTGCTTTGACACAATCTGCATCCACTAGCACAATGTCATTAACCCCTTCGCTGCGTACCAAGTCTTTCGCAATTGCTTTACCCATGAAACCTGCACCTAATAAAATAACTTTCATTGTTTCCATCTCCCTTCAAAACTACTCATGACATATTCCCCCTTATTATAACCCATTTTTTCTACAATACGCACAATTATTTAATTTTTCAAAAAATAAAAAGACAGCTGAGTATAAAAACTCAACTGCCTGTTCATTAAAAGAATAAAACAAATGCAAGGACTGCGGCTAGCACTAAACGATAAATTGCAAATGGTGTCAATTTCACTTTATCAATTAAAGCAAGGAAAAATTTAATTGAAATTAAAGCAAATACAAATGAACTAATAAAGCCAACAATATAAAAGCTCATATGATCCATTGAAATTTGATCCCAGTTTTTTAACACAGACACTAAACTAGCTCCTGCCATAATTGGTACAGCCATAATAAAGGTAAAGTCTGCGGCTGTTTTATGGTTCATGCCAAACAGCACGCCTCCTGAAATCGTTGCGCCTGAACGTGAAAAGCCTGGCCATAATGATAAACATTGTACTAAGCCTACTTTAAAGGCTAAACCATATGACATTTGGTCAAGCGATGTAATCTTTGGTTTTTTAGGTCCAAATTTATCAGCCACTAACATTAAAATGGCACCTGCTACTAAAGCATAGACTACGGTTTCTACTGAAAATAAATTATCATCAATAAAATCTTTTAAAGCAAAACCAATTACAGTTGCTGGTAACATACCAATAATTACATGTGCTAAGTTAAAGCGTTGCATCATTGGTTTACCATCAATTTTATAAAGACCAATCAAGCTAAACAAGCGCTTCCACATGACTACGACTACTGCAAGTATCGAGCCAAGCTGTACTACAATTTTAAATGTATTAGCTGAGTACTTTCCTAAAAATTCTTCGGATTTTAACCACATATCATCCACAATAATCATATGCCCTGTAGAAGATACTGGGGCAAACTCTGTCATCCCCTCAACAAAGCCAAGTATGAGGGCCTTAACTAATTCAATAATTTCCACGATTTCACCTATCCTTTTTATAAATATGTCTATTATGCTAACGTTTGTTTTGCTAACAAGTTGCTTTTTTCACGTCCTTTAGTATAACACGAAAAAAAATGCGCATACAAAAAGACGGGGAACTAGCCCCGCCTACTTTGTATACATGCCGATGTTTTCCATCAGCTCCACCATTACTTGCCCAAGGTCCTCGCGTCCAACTAATAAATCATCTTCTCGGTCATGCGCCTTTAATACATTAACCTCATTATTTAAACGCTCCATCTTTTTATCTAAATGCGCTGCTGCAATAGCTGCCTCGTGTAGCTCATTGGTCAACGCCTCTGGTACTTGCTTATTGTATTTATAATAAATTTTATGCTCTAAGCTTGCCCAAAAATCCATCGCAATGGTACGGATTTGCATTTCTACATATACTTTTTCGGTATGTGCTGACATAAAGACAGGCACCTTCATAATAATATGGAGGCTTTGGTAGCCATTTGGCTTCGGATTTTTTATATAGTCCTTTACCTCAACAATTTCAATATCACTTTGACGCGCAAACATCTCCATGACACGATAAATGTCTGATACAAATGAGCATACTAAACGTATGCCCGCAATATCGCGAATGCTCTCACGAATTTGCTGTAAATTAAGTGGCACGCCTTGACGATACACTTTTTTAAATAAACTCTCAGGCGATTTAACGCGTGCGCTCACATGCTCAATTGGGCTATTTTCATGAGTTAAACGAAACTCCTCCTGTAAAATATTAACGCGTGTCGTAATTTCGTCTAGTGCAAATTTATATGCCATCGAAAAACGTGTCAGTTCTTCGCGTAGCTCTGTTACTTGCTTTCGTGTAATTGTTGCTGAAGCCATTTTGCTCATCCTTTATCGTTACAATTTGACTTCATTGTACCGAATTTTTACGTTTAATTCACTACAGAGATACGCTCGCCCACATGTTTGCCGCTCTCTACTTCATCCATTAACGCAATAGCATAATCAGCGTAGCTAATATAACTCTCACCTTTAGCATTCGTATGGAAGACGTCGCCACCTAGCGTATAATGACCTGTACGTTCACCTGCTAAATCAAACATTGCTGCTGGGCTAATATATGTCCACGTCGCACTAGATTTTTTGTAGTCCTCTAAACTTTTACACATATTAGTTGCTGTTGGTAAATAAGCTGCAGGAAAATCCTTTGTTTCGCTTAGACGTGTTGTTTTACTATCATCCATAAATAAACTACCTGCCCCACCAACTACTACTAAACGTACTTGTGGTGCATCCTCAAAGATGCTAATTAAATGTTGATTTGCGCTAACGTGCATTTCTTCTTTACCAGCAGGCGCATTAAATGTACTAATTACAACATCAAATGGCTCGATGTCTGCTGTAGTTAAATCAAATAAATCTTTTTCTATTACTTTGACATCTTGCTCTAGCTTTGTTTCATCGCGCACAATTGCCGTCACAATATGCCCACGCTCTATTGCCTCAGCTAAAATTTTTTGTCCTGAATGACCTGTTGCTCCAATAATTGCGATATTCATAATAAATGCCTCCTAAAATTTTTGTCCTACTTAGTATTTTTCCAAGTTATCTCGACTTCAAACTTTCTTCATGTCATTTCCTTCGTTAGTGTAGTACTATTTTTTGTTGACATTAATCTTTGTGCGCAGTATATTTACTAACGCAGTAATTTAGTAAATTAGTAAAGGAGTAATTACAATGAAAATCCCAACACATTTAAAACACAAACCTGTTATTGTAGCGGAAAACTATAAAAATATTGATGGTCGCACGGCTTATGAGGGCGATGCTGAAGGGTTGTCACTAGGTCTAGCACAGTGGAATGATCGCGGTAAGGTGGATATTTCAGCAAAAGTTTGGCGACATACTGGTGGCAAATGGTCACGTCAATCAGAAGAATTACCGCTTCATCGCGTCCTTGATTTAACCATTTTAGTTTGCCAATCAGAGCTTTATTTTAAGGATGCCTATCGCTATAAAGATTTATATGACCCAGCAAATCCTGTAATTGAGCGCGTTGGTCTACAAGGCGATGCTATGACGGTTGAAGTTTGTACAGAGAACGAACAGATTAAAGAAGACATTCAATTATTTCAACAAGCATTAAACGAGGACGGCGAGTTAATTGGCGAACGTCTGCGCACGCTCTCTCGTATTTTAAAAGAAATGGGCTACTAATATGAACGATAACTTACTACAGGATGAACAGGCACTAAAAAAAGCATTCTTTGCCTTTTTGATGCCCGTTATGCTTGCCAACGTCCTACAGTCGCTTGGGCAAATCTTTGCGATGTTTTTAGTTGGTAAAAATTTAGGCGTAGATGCACTAGCCGCAATCTCTGCCTTCTTTCCTTTCTTCTTTTTCCTAATGGCTTTTGCTATTGGCATTGGCTCAGGTAGCTCTATTTTAGTTGGGCAAACCTACGGGGCAAAAGATTTCGACAAAATGAAGCAGGTTGTAGGAGTGACACTTGCCTTCACAACTGTGCTATCAATTGCTGTAGCAATTTTTGGCGGCTTTTTTATTGAACATATTTTACGCTTTATGCATACGCCAGCTAATATTTTTGATATGAGTGTTAGTTATGCGCGTATTTTATTTTTTACATTACCAATTATGTTTTGGTATTTTGTTTACACTACTTTTTTACGTGGTGTGGGCGACTCAAAAACACCCTTTTTATTTTTACTTGTGAGTGTGATTTTAAATATTAGCTTTATTCCACCCTTATTATTTGGTTGGTTTGGCTTACCTGCCTTTGGTTTAAACGGTGCAGCTTATGCTTCAGTGCTTTCTAACTTTATAACACTTGTTTTATTGCTCGCTTATTTGCATAAAACCAATCATGTATTACGCTTGGATAAAACGGTATTAAAGCACTTCTCGTTACAAAAAGATATTTTAGCATCGCTATTAAAGCTAGCCATTCCTGCAAGCATTAGTATGGTCGCAATTTCGGTTGCCGAAATTGCAGTTATTGGCTTCGTCAATGTGTACGGCTCTAATGCAACGGCTGCCTATGGTGTCGTTAACCAAGTCGCAAGCTATGCTCAAATCCCTGCGATGAGTATTGCCATTGCTACTTCTGTTTTTGTGGCACAGGCACTTGGCGCTAACTCTACCGAAATGATTAAAAAAATTCGTCAAATGGGTGTACGCATTAACTACGTACTTGGTGGTATCATTATTGCGCTAATGTATATTTTTGCAGAACCATTGCTTGGTCTATTTATTGATGAGGCGGCAACGCTTGAAATTGCTAAAAATTATTTATATATTTCGTTTTGGAGCTATATTGTTTTTGGACATACGCAAACTGTCTCTGCTACTATGCGCGCTACAGGTGTAGTGTTATGGCCAACTATTTTCTTAGTTATTACAATTTGGGTATTTGAAGTACCAATTGCTTATGGGCTTTCACACTTTACTACGCTTGAACTAAATGGCGTTTGGTGGGCATACCCTATCGCATTTTGTGTTAACTTCATTATGCAGTTTGCTTACTTCCACTTTGGTTGGAAAAAGAAAACGCTCAAAGCCATGCTGGCAAATTAAAAAACCACGACT